>NZ_QTNF01000023.1:0-94263 GCF_003603455.1 Bacteroides sp. AM37-9
GATTTACCACAACGTTTCCAGAATACTCCATTATTTTATTCAAAACGGTACCGAAATGAATGAAACCTTGCTTTCTAACTGCTGATTACTCATTATTTCTTTATCCGTACGTTTACTGTTTGGGTAGCGTCACCGAGAAATATGGATTGGGCGTATGTTGTTCGAAGATGATAGCTTTCATCTTTTCTACAACGTCCGGATGTTGGAGTGCTATGTCAGTATCTTCGTGAATATCCGTTTTTAAGTTGTAGAGGAACGGTGTTCCTTTTTTTACCACCATCTTCCAATCGTCCATGCGTACGGCAATCTGGTCTGTTTCATCAAATTCCCAATACAGGAAATCATGTTTCTTTTGCTTTTTCTTACCCAGCAGTGTGGGAGCAAAAGAAATCCCATCGAAATAATCGACTTCTTTTTCTTTATTGCGATATTTCTTTTCGTAGTCCTTGATGCCGATCACTTCGCAGAATGTAGGCATTAAATCATAAAAAGCACAGATATGATCGTTCACTTTACCTGCTGGTATGTGCCCCGGCCAACGCGCGATAAACGGAATACGTATTCCTCCTTCATGACACTGGCGTTTTAATCCGCGCAGCTTTCCGTCTCTGCCGAAGAAAGTAGGGTCGGCTCCGCCTTCTTCGTGAGGGCCGTTGTCACTGGAGAAAATAACCAATGTGTTTTCGTCCAGCCCTTTCTCTTTCAGCTTTTTCAGGACTTCACCCACGTAATAATCCAGCCGGGTAATCATTCCTGCAAATTGAGCATGGGTGTGCGTAATAGCATTGTATCGTGAGCCTTCGCTTCCTTTAAACTCTTTGTCCGGGTTGAATTTGGCTTTGTATTCATTCAGGATGGAATCTTCCGGTTGAACGAGTTCCGCATGAGGCAAGGTGTAAGTCAATATGCCGAAAAACGGTTGTTGGTCGTCTTGTTGGTCCAGCCACTCCAATGCTTTCTGATGAATCATGTCGGCCGAGTATTGCGGACGTTTCTGGTAGTCGGGACCATACATCGGATATTTGATGTTTTCATCCATCACCACCCGCACCACTCCGGTGTCGCCCAACGCTTTACTATAACGGTTCAGGAAATTGGGGTAGTAAAGATGAGCCTGAAATTGGCAGATGTAACCGTAGTATTCATCTATTCCCCGTTTGTCGGGAGTAGAACGCGAGCCTTCATATCCTCCCGCCCATTTGCCGAACATACCCGTGGTATAGCCATTGTCTTTCATTATTTCCGGTAAGATTACATGGTCGGAATCATAAGGGTGTTGCCCCACTATCGAATATTCTTGGTTTTGCCCATACAACACGATCGGTACATTTTTCCAGTATTCTTTGTTGCCTCGCACCTCGCAGTGACCTGAATGTTGCCCTGTCATAAATGAAGCTCTGGAAGGTGCGCTGACGGGACTGCCGGCGTATGCCTGTGTAAAACGCATACCTTCATTCGCCATCGTGTCTATATGAGGGGTGCGGATAAATGGTTGACCGTAACAGCCTAAATCTCCATATCCCATGTCGTCACAAAGAATGAAAAGAATATTGGGTTGGGTGTTCTTTTTCTGTCCGTTGGCAGTTAAGGTAGATAGAAGCAGCGTGCCGCCTATCAACGAGATTGATTTATAATTCATCATATTATGCAATTAAATAAGGTTAAGCTGGTTAGAATGAAATGCCTCTCTAAGGCTTTGTGGCTGTCTTTATGAGGCATTTCATCATTCTATATCCTGAATCTATTTTCCGATTAAATCTTTTCCTTCACGTACGCTTTGAAGGATATTTTGCAGTTCGGCCACTTTCTCCGGCATATTCTTTGCGTAGTTGGTCACCTCTTTCACTTCTTTCATTTTATAAAGCTGCGGTTCTTTAGAGTTTCCGGTTTCTATCTTCGGTCCCCACTGGATCATTTTCGGTCCGTCATTCGGTTCGATGTACTTCCAGTCTTTGGTGCGGACGGACAGCGTGTGGTTGGAAGCCTGCTCTATTACCCACGGGCGGTCTGTCTTTTCTTTACCTAGCCAACTTCCCAGATAGTTGTAGCTATCCGGTGCAGTGCTTTTAGGCATTGTAGCTCCGGTGAGGGAAGCCAGAGAAGCCAACCAGTCTACTTGCGAAACCAACAGGTCTGAAGTCATGCCTTTTTCTGCTCCCGCAGGCCAGCTGACAATGGCGGGAATACGCGTGCCTCCTTCGAAAGCACTATATTTGTTGCCCCGTAACGGTCCCGCAGGGCTATGACCGTTGAGCAGTTCTTCTGCTTTGTCGTCGTATCCGTCGTCTACCACCGGGCCGTTGTCACTTGAAAGAATGATGAGCGTATTTTCTCTTAAACCCAATTTCTCTAATGTATTCAGAATTTCACCGACACAATAATCGAACTGTACGATAGCGTCGCCTCTTAATCCCATCGGGTTTTTACCTCTGAAACGGTCGTGAGGAAAGCGGGGAACATGTACGTCGTTAGTGGCAAAGTAGAGGAAGAAAGGTTTGTTTTTGTTCTCCTCAATAAACTGAATGGCATGTGTCGTTAATGAATCAGCAATGTTTTCGTCTTTCCAGAGTGCTTTTCCTCCGCCTTTCATGAAACCGATGCGGGAAATTCCGTTGACGATAGACATGTCGTGACCGTGACTTGGCTTGAGGTTGTAAAGTAATTCAGGATTACTTTTTCCGGTAGGTTCGCCCTCGAAGTTCTTTTGATAACTTACTTCGATAGGAGCACTCGGATCGTAGTTGGCAACTTTTCCGTTTTCGATATAGACACAAGGCACGCGGTCGGCTGTAGCTGCCATGATAAAATGATAGTCGAATCCTAAATCACCTAATGCGCAAGGCAACGGAGCATTCCAGTCTTGAGTAGCGGTTTTATCTCCGAGTCCTAAATGCCATTTGCCTACTGCGGCAGTAGCATAACCGACACTTTTGAACATATCTGCCATGGTATATTGCTCGGGGCGGATAATCATCCCGGCATTTCCTGCCGCTACATCCGTTCCTTCTTTGCGCCAGGCATATTCTCCTGTCAGCATGGAATAGCGGGAAGGGGTACTGGTGGCGGCTGTTGCATGAGCGTTGGTGAAAAGAATTCCGGATTTTGCCAGCCGGTTGACATTAGGGGTTTGCACGTTTTTAGCTCCGTAACATTCCAAATCGCCATAACCGAGATCATCAGCGTAGATAAATACGACGTTGGGTGTTTTTGACTTTGTCGGTGTAGTGTTTTCCGGTGCTTTGTTAGTGGCTGTTGCAGTGCAGGCAACAGTGGACATAAGGGTTAGAATGAAAGGTTGTTTCATTGTTTTTGGGGGTTAAGTGTGTTATTATTAGTAGAAAAAGATGTGTCTGTTCTTTGCCGGACACATCTTTTTCATCGTCTGTTTAACTTAATTCAATGATTTCTTCATTGCAGTTCGTCAGCTTTTCTATTCCTTCGTTGGTTACTACCCAAGAGTTTTCAATGCCTACGGGGCCTACACCCGGAATAACGATTTTCGGTTCGAGGGCAAAGACCATGCCCGGTTCTAATTGTTGTTTCATGCGGGGAGCTAATACTGGAGCTTCATTAATTTCGAGTCCGATACCGTGGCCGATAAACTTGGCTTGTTGCCCTGTTCCCATAAATTTGTCGGCAAATCCGGCTTCTTTGGCCATTTCGGCAGCTATGTCGTAAAGCACTTCACAAGCAATGCCCGGTTTGGCGATGGAAGCTATCTTTGTTTGGATATCCAAACAAACCTGATGGGCGGTGTAAGCCTCTTCGGGCAGCTTGCCTATTGAGAATACGCGGCTCATATCGTTCATGTAGCCGTTGAAGTTACCTCCCAAGTCCACCATAACGCTCTGACCTTCCTTTAGCGGAGTTTTATTTGCTCCTCCCGGCAAAGCAGGATCAAGTCCCTGTCCACCTAAAGCAAAATCATAGGGCGAGGGGTATCCGGCATTGTCTCCGGTCAGTACGCTACCCATGAATATTTCCATGCTGCGTCCGAATACCCGGAAAATTCCGAGGCAACCTTGCAGACGCATCAGGCGTTCTATTTCAATGGAAAACTCGATGTCTGTCATACCGGGGCGATATACGCTTGGAATCTGCTCGTATGCCTTGGCGTGGGCAATGCCCGAACGGCGGAACATCTCAATTTCTACAGGTGTTTTTACGCTGCGTGCCTGACGAATCAACGGGGTGCCATTTACAACTTCTGCTTCCGGAAACAGGCTGGCCAGACGGCAATATTCCGTATAAGGGAGCTCGTCACCTTCTAACATCAGTTTGGTTGGCATCGGCAATCCTTGTTCTTTCAACAGGTCAACGATTTGTTCCGGTTTGCGAATCGAGAACGAATGTTCTCCTGTGATATTATTAGGGCGTTTGAAAAATAATAGTGCAGGCGAATGAAGGGGGAGGTAAAGATAGCCACTGACTACACAGCCATACGTGTAAATTAAATTTGCATTACAAGTGATAAGTGCGGCGTCAATGCCCTGTGACACCATCAGACTGCGAATCTTGTCACGGCGAAATTTCAATTCGGGTTGTAGCATTTTTTATTTATTACATGATTATTAATTACAAAACTATCAATGGTAAATTATTAGTTGTGAGTTATTTATCTGATATAACAAATTCACAAACCATTATTTAACCTATCATGCCACAAAGATAATTAATTCCAGCGAAAATAATGTTAATCTCAAAAAAATAGCGCTACCCGCGTCCTGTCACAGGAGGCGAGCAGCGCAAACCACAAATACAAATACAACTAAACAAAGTCTTCTAAATAACGCCTTGTCCCATCATTGCGTGAGCTACTTTCATAAATCCGGCAATGTTGGCACCCTTCACATAATTAATGTATCCGTCGGGTTCCGTGCCGTACTTCACGCATTGTGCATGGATGCCGTGCATGATTGCATGGAGCTTTTCGTCCACTTCGGCAGCACTCCAGCTTAGGTGCATTGCGTTTTGAGACATTTCCAAACCGGAAGTGGCAACACCGCCTGCGTTGACCGCTTTACCCGGAGCATACATTATCTTATGTTCAATAAAGAGGTCGATTGCTTCGGGAGTACATCCCATGTTGGAAATTTCTCCGACGCAAAGTACGTCATTTTTTATGAGATTTTGAGCATCTTCTCCATTTAATTCATTTTGGGTAGCACAAGGAAGTGCGATGTCTGCTTTCACTTCCCACGGGCGCTTGCCTTCTACAAAGGTAGCATTCGGATACTGTTCTGCATAAGGTGCAACAATGTCATTACCCGAAGAACGAAGTTCGAGCATATAGTCTATCTTTTCGCCGCTGATACCATCCGGATCGTAGATATATCCGTCCGGGCCGGAAATTGTAATCACTTTGGCACCCAGTTCGGTAGCTTTGGTAGCTGCTCCCCATGCAACGTTGCCGAAACCGGAAATAGCGACTGTCTTACCTTTTATATCAATACCTTTCGCTTGTAGCATCTGATTTACAAAATACAGACCACCGAAACCGGTAGCTTCCGGGCGAATCAACGAGCCTCCGAATTCTAATCCCTTGCCGGTGAATGTGCCTGTAAATTCACGAGTCAGTTTCTTATACATACCGAACATATAACCTACTTCACGTCCGCCTACGCCGATATCACCGGCTGGTACATCCATATCCGGTCCGAGGTGACGCCATAACTCCAACATAAAGGCTTGGCAGAAACGCATGATTTCAGCATCACTCTTACCGCGCGGAGAGAAATCGGAACCACCTTTTCCACCACCCATAGGCAGCGTGGTCAGTGCATTTTTGAATGTCTGTTCGAAACCGAGGAATTTCAGAATGGAAAGATTGACGGAAGCATGGAAACGGATACCACCTTTATAAGGACCGATCGCATTATTGAATTGTACACGATAACCGAGGTTGGTCTGCACCTCGCCTTTGTCATCCACCCACGTCACACGGAAAGTGAAGATACGGTCGGGTTCTACCAATCTTTCTATGATTTTAGCTTTTTCAAATTCAGGATGTTGATTGTATATATCTTCGATAGAAAGAAGAACTTCCTTCACTGCTTGAAGATATTCAGATTCACCGGGATGCTTAGCCTCCAAAGAGGACATGATTTTCTGGATGTTCATGATACTATATTTTAAAAGGTTAATTCTGATAAAATGTCAACTAACTCACTGCAAATATAGGAAAATTTTTCAAAGTTGCTTGTTTTAATGCGGATATTTTGATTAAATAATGATAAAATGTCAATTTCTTCTGCTGAAAAACACAAAGCCCCGCAGCCTGTAATGTAAAATACAGGTTACGGGGCTTCTATGTGTTTATAAATAGGAAGTGTCGCTTTAGAATTTTGGTTTCATTCCTAAATTATACATGATGAATCCGTAAATATCAGCTTGTTCTTCCAGTACTTTAGCCATTGGTTTGCCTGCGCCATGCCCGGCTTTGCTGTCAATACGGATCAGTGTCGGATTGGTACCGTCGTTGTCGGCTTGCAGGGTAGCGGCAAACTTGAATGAGTGGGCAGGGACTACACGGTCGTCATGGTCGGCGGTAGTGACCAGTGTTGCCGGATATTTCGTGCCCGGTTTCAGGTTGTGCAGTGGAGAGTAGCCTTTGAGGTATTCAAACATCTCTTTGCTGTCTTCGCTTGTGCCGTAATCGCTTGCCCAGTTCCAGCCGATAGTGAATTTATGGTAGCGGAGCATATCCATTACACCTACTTGCGGGATCGCTACACGGAACAGGTCAGGACGCTGTGTCATGCAGGCACCTACCAACAGACCACCGTTGGAACCTCCTACAATGGCGATTTTATCTTTATTCGTATATTTCTGGTCGATCAGATATTCGGCAGCAGAGATGAAATCGTCGAATACGTTCTGTTTCTGCATTTTAGTTCCGGCTACGTGCCAATCTTCACCGTATTCACTACCACCGCGCAGGTTTACTTGTGCGTAGATACCCCCATTTTCGAGGAATGGAATGCGCATGGCGCTGAAGCCCGGGTTGAGGCTGATGCCGAAGCCACCGTATCCGTAGAGGAATACAGGGTTTTTGCCGTCTTTCTTCAAATCTTTCTTATAAGTAAGGAACATCGGAATTTTTACGCCGTCTTTGCTGGCGAAGAATACTTGTTCGGTCACAAAATCGTCCGAGTTGAATTGTACTTTCGGGGCACGATATAGTTCGTAGGTATTCTGATCCATGTCGTATTTGTAGGTAGCACCCGGTATGGTGAATGAAGTGAATCCGAAGAAACATTCTTTGTCGTCTTTGTTGCCGCTAAAGCCTACGGAACCGAGTGACGGCAGTTGGATTTCCTGAATTTGTTTACCGTCGAGACCGTAAACGTATGCGTGGTTCGAGGCATCTTTGTCATAAGTAAGGAACAGTTTGCCACCGATCACTTCCGCATTTGAAAGAACAGCTTCCGATTCGGGTACGAGTTCTTTCCAGTCCTCCAGCTTCGGACGGTTGATGTCAGCTACCATGATCCGGTTTTTCGGTGCACCGTAGTTGGTATAAATATAAATCTGGTCGCCGATAACTTCGATTGGGTAATATTGGTAGTCGAGGTCTGTAGTCAGCTGGATGAAGGGTGAATTCGGCTTTTTCAAATCCCGTATAAACAGGTTGTTACCTCTTCCGGCGCCGGATTCCGTCAGGAAGAGAATCCATTCGTCTTCACTGGTGCTCGATGTATAGAAACGTTTCGGATAAGCAGGATTCTGATAAATCAGTTTATCTTTTGACTGTGGCTCACCGATTTTGTGATAATAGATTTTGTGATTCTCGTTCACGTTGGAGAACTCTTTTCCTTTGGACGGTGCATCATAGGCACTGTAGTAGAAACCGTCTCCCTGCCAGGCAGCACCGGTGAACTTGGCCCATTCGATGTGGTCTTCCAGCAGTTTTCCGCTTTCGGTATCCATTACATAAATTTCAGACCAGTCCGAACCGCTGCGTGAAATACTGTAAGCGGTGTACTTGCCGTCGTTTGAGAAATAAAGACCGGTCAGTGCTACTGTTCCGTCGTCCGATAGTTTGTTCGGATCGAGGAAAACACGCGGTTCGCCGTCCAATGAGTCCTGCACATAGAATACACTCTGGTTCTGCAGACCGTCATTTTTACTGAAATAATACTTTCCATGTTTCTTGATCGGGGCACTGATCTTCTCGTAATCGGCCAGTGTCGTCAATCGTTTCAGAAGGTTTTCGCGGAACGGGATCTGGCTAAGATACTCATTCGTTACTTTGTTTTGTGCTTCTACCCAGGCAGTAGTGGCTGCACTGGTGTCATTTTCCAACCATCTGTAAGGGTCGGGAACTTGTGTGCCGAAGTACACATCTACAGTGTCTACCTTTGCCGTCTCGGGGTAGACCAGCTTTTTTTGTTGGGGAGCGCATGACATCACCATGATTCCACTCATTAATAAAGTTACTTTTTTCATGTGAATAAAAAGTCTTTTTGAATAAACTTAAAGTTACAAATCTACAAAATAATAAGAGATAAACAAGTAAACTTTATAAAGAAGATGATGGAAAATGAGATTTAAAGAATTAACTTTGCAAAAGTAATCATCAAGTATAAAGGACTATGGGTAATTTTATTACGAGTATCAAGGTTAATCATATTTTTCATTTGGAGAACTTTTGTATACCAATCTCTGAAAATGAAAAAAAACATCTGATTATTACGGGAAAGAACGGAAGTGGTAAGACTATTCTGTTGAATGCAATAGTGGAGCATTTAAGTCAGGTTTGTAATGATAAGATGTTGAGTTTCTTAGATTTAAAGAAAAATTTAGAGTCTAATCAAGCATGGTTGCAGCAAGCTGAGACCACTGGTGATTCGAAAAGTATTGCTTCCGGCCAGAATAATGTTGAATATTATAAAAATAGAATTGAAGAATTTTATGGAAAAGTAGAACTTTCATTCCATGATATATACTCCATCTCTAAGGATTTTTTTAGTCAGAACTTTATTATAGCCTACTATGCTGATGAACGTAAGTCTCTTTTTGTAGAACCTAAGAATCCTGTTAAGCCGGATTTGAAGATGAAGACTGATCTGAAACATAATAAAGTAGATCAGTTCTTGAATTTTATGGTTGACTGTAAAGTGCAAGAGGCTTTAGCTCGTAATGAAGGAAAAACAGAGGATGCTGATTATATTCGTCAATGGTTTGTCGGCTTCCGAAATATTCTTCGTCAGATATTTGATGATACAACCTTAGAACTTGATTTCAATTATAAAGATTACTCTTTCCTCATTCAAACACGCGGAAAGTCGTTTAAATTCACCGAACTATCAGCAGGATATTCGGCTGCATTAGACATTGTAGCTGATTTAATTTTAAAAATGCAATCACAGAATAATGTGGTCCGTGCATACGAGAAAGAAGGAATTGTGTTGATTGATGAAATAGAAACGCATCTTCATTTGGAACTACAAAGAGTGATTTTGCCGATATTGACTACTATTTTTCCTAACATACAGTTTGTTGTCACTACTCATTCCCCTTTTATTCTTAATTCTTTAGAGAATGCTGTTGCTTTTGATTTGGAGCATCGTGAACCAATTGAAGACTTAACGGATTATTCTTATGAAGCATTAGCAGAAGGTTACTTTGGTGTTCGTACAGACTCCAGTGAGATTCAAATGCGTTTACAACGGATGGAAGAATTGATTCGTTCTGATCGGCTTTCTATTTCGGATAAAAGTGAGTTGGAAATGTATCTACAGGATTTTGATAAGATTCCGGAAGCAGTTGCTCCTGCTATTAAAGCTAAATATTATGATCTGAAAAGAGAGTGGCAAAATAAGAATTAATTAAGATGATTAGAATTTGTAAAAATGCAGATAAGCCACAAACTTTAGATAAGAGTTATAATACGGACGAGGTCTGCAAACAATTACTGATGGATCAGAATGATAAATGTTATCTATGCGAACGGCGTTTGACAACTGATTATCAAGTAGAGCATTTTAAATCGCAAGCCAATAATGGAGACTTGAAGCAAACATGGGAAAACTTATTTGTAGCTTGTGGATACTGTAACAATAAAAAGTCGAATAAGTATGATGATATCTTAGATCCGACTCAATATGATATCGAAACTATAATAGAACATTCAAATGATTTTGTTAATCAGAAAGCAATATTTGATAGTGATAATAGAACTTCTGAAGTACTTTCAACGATAAAGTTATTGAATTTATTATTTAATGGAAAACTATCTTATAGGAATTGTCGTGAGCAACGATTTTATGATGAATTTATTCAAAAAATGAATTTCTTTTCTTATGTTGTTGATGAATATATGTCAGGTAAGAAAGAATATTATTATCCGGTTATAAAAGAACAGTTGGATATTCGTAGTGAATATTTGGGATTTAAATATGCAATTATTCATAGTAACGATTTGCTGAAACATGATTTTGGAGATATGACGATTTGGAATAAGAAAGGAGAATGACTTTATGCTTAGTAAATATAAATTAAACCAGCTTTACTTCAAAGATACACAGTTCGCCAACCTGATGACAAGGCGAATTTTTAACGTGTTGTTAATCGCCAACCCTTATGACGCTTTTATGCTGGAAGATGACGGGCGCATTGATGAGAAGATTTTCAATGAATACACCTCTTTATCTTTGCGTTATCCGCCTCGTTTCTCGCAGGTATCCACAGAGGAGGAAGCATTGGCGCAGTTGGAAAATATGTCGTTCGACCTGGTGATTTGTATGCCGAGCACGGGGGATAATGACAGTTTTGATATCGGTCGTCATATAAAAGAGAAATATGAGCATATTCCTATCGTGATCCTGACTCCTTTCAGCCATGGTATTACCAAACGGATTATCAATGAAGATTTGAGTGCGTTTGAATATGTGTTCTGTTGGTTGGGCAATACCGACCTGCTGGTGTCTATTATCAAATTGATAGAAGACAAGATGAATCTGGAACACGATGTGCAGGAAGTCGGTGTGCAGTTGATTCTTTTGGTGGAGGATGGTATTCGTTTCTATTCTTCTATTTTGCCGAATCTGTATAAGTTCGTGTTGAAGCAGAGTCAGGAGTTCTCTACTGAAGCCTTGAATGCGCACCAGCGTACACTTCGTATGCGCGGGCGGCCTAAGATTGTACTGGCACGTACGTATCAGGAGGCAATGGAAATTTATCATAAGTATCAAAATAATATATTAGGAGTAATCACCGACGTCCGTTTCCCGAAAGTGGAGCGGGGGGAGAAAGACGGTCTGGCAGGTATCAAGCTGTGTGCCGAGATACGCAAGAACGATCCGTTTGTTCCGTTGATTATCCAGTCGTCCGAATCGGAAAATTCGTCTTATGCCGCTAAGTACGGCGCTAGCTTTATTGATAAGAACTCAAAAAAGATGGATGTCGATTTGCGTCGTATCGTTTCCGATGATTTTGGTTTTGGTGATTTTATATTCCGTAACCCGGCTACCGGGGAAGAGATTGCCCGTGTCCGGAATCTGAAAGAACTGCAAAACATTCTTTTTGCCGTACCTGCGGAGTCTTTCTTATATCATATCAGCCGGAATCATGTGTCGCGTTGGTTCTATTCTCGTGCCATGTTCCCGGTAGCCGAGTTTTTAAAACCGATTACCTGGAATAGTCTTCAAGATGTGGATGCTCACCGGAAAATCATCTTTGAGGCGATTGTGAAGTATCGTAAGATGAAGAACCAGGGAGTCGTGGCTGTGTTTAAGCGAGACCGTTTCGACCGTTATTCTAACTTTGCCCGTATCGGGGATGGTTCTTTGGGCGGAAAAGGGCGTGGACTGGCGTTTATTGATAATATGGTGAAGCGTCATCCGGAGTTTGAAGAGTTTGAGAACGCACGTATTGCTATTCCTAAAACGGTGGTGCTTTGTACGGATGTGTTTGATGAATTTATGGACACTAATAATCTGTATCAGATTGCGCTGTCAGATGCGGATGATGCTACGATTCTGAAATACTTTCTGAAGGCAAAGTTGCCTGACCGCTTGGTGGAGGACTTCTTTACTTTCTTCGATGTAGTGAAATCTCCGATTGCCATCCGTTCCTCATCTTTGCTTGAAGATTCTCATTATCAGCCGTTTGCAGGAATCTATAACACATACATGATTCCTTATCTGGATGATCGGTATGAAATGTTGCGCATGCTTTCGGATGCCATCAAAGGGGTGTATGCATCAGTCTATTTCCGTGACAGCAAAGCGTATATGCAGGCTACTTCGAATGTGATCGATCAGGAAAAGATGGCTGTTATCTTGCAGGAGGTAGTTGGCAATCAATATGGCGACCGTTATTATCCGTCTATGTCGGGTGTGGCTCGTTCACTGAATTATTATCCTTTAGGAGATGAAAAAGCCGAAGAAGGAACGGTTAATCTGGCTTTGGGATTAGGGAAATATATTGTAGACGGTGGTATGACCCTTCGTTTTTCTCCCTATCATCCCAATCAGGTGTTGCAAACCAGTGAAATGGAAATCGCTCTGAAAGAGACCCAGACCCGTTTCTATGCTTTGGATTTAAAAAATGCCGGACATGATTTTTCTATTGACGATGGTTTCAATTTACTGAAACTCCATGTCAAAGAGGCGGAAAACGATGGTGCCCTGCGTTATATTGCCTCTACGTATGATCCGTACGATCAGATTATCCGAGATGGTCTGTATCCTGGGGGGCGCAAGGTGATTACTTTTGCCAATATCCTGCAACATGATGTTTTCCCGTTGGCTCGTATTCTGCAGTTGGTCTTGAAATATGGTGAACAGGAGATGCGCCGTCCGGTTGAAATTGAATTTGCAGCAACGTTAAGTCGCGAACATGATAAATCCGGAACCTTCTATCTGTTACAGATACGTCCTATCGTAGACAGTAAAGAAATGCTGGACGAAGATTTGAACGAGATACCGGATGAAGATGTGATTCTCCGCTCATATAATTCGTTGGGACACGGTATCATGAATGATATTTATGATGTGGTCTATGTAAAAACCGATAATTATAGTGCCTCTAACAATCAGGCAATTGCTTGGGAGATAGAAAAGATCAACCAACAGTTCTTGAATGAAGGAAAGAATTATGTGCTTGTCGGTCCGGGACGTTGGGGAAGCAGTGATACATGGCTCGGTATTCCTGTGAAGTGGCCTCATATCTCGGCTGCCCGTGTGATTGTGGAAGCCGGACTGACCAACTATCGGGTAGATCCCAGTCAAGGAACACATTTCTTTCAGAATCTGACTTCGTTCGGGGTTGGATATTTCACTATCAATGCCTTTATGAATGATGGTGTGTATAATCAGGACTTCCTCAATGCGCAACCTGCGGTGGAAGAAACGAAATATCTTCGTCATGTCCGCTTTGAGAAACCGATGGTGGTCAAGATGGATGGAAAGAAGAAGCAGGGTGTGGTTTTGATGCCGGAGGCTTAAGGTGGAATAGGGGCCAGTTGTAAATCGTGAGAGAGATTTGGGGTGTAGCAACTGCATTTCCCTTGATAACAATTTTATAATATATGGTGTTAGAATGAAAGTGATATCCTTACATGTTCCTACCTATTAAGAAAAACTAACTATTGCTTACGAATAGACTCTATTGATATATTTATATGTGAAATTTGAATGGTAACTTTCCGCTGATTATTAAAAACAGAATATAATCAGCGGAAAGTTTTGTTTTTCATGGTTGATGTTAGATGTATTTCCTTAAAAATAGAACAGAAACATGAAATATAGACCTTGTGGATATCTGAAAATAATAGTTATTTTGCAACCGTTTAAATATTATTATCTGTGTGATGGGAATATCACACAGATGTGTTTATTAATTAAAAGCAGAATAGAAATGAGAAAGAATTTATTTTATTACTTATTTACCGTATTGTGTACAGCAACTTTGTTTATTTCTTGTAGTGATGATGAGGACACTCCCAATCCTGTAAATCCTTTGGTAGGTGTGTATAGCTTGAGTGATTATGAAACAGCAGATTTTGTGGTGGCAGAAGGAGATGACCCTATTAAAAATTTTCCGAAGGCAGGTCCTTTGTATGCAAAATGGGATGCAAAGAAAGAAGATCCGTTTACAGTAGCAGCAAGTGGAATGTTTCGTATGATGGGGGCGACTATGCTTCCTCAGGTGTTGAATACGATTGAGATGAGTGAGGACGGAAATATTATTGCTTCCTATGTGGATAAACCGACTTTGCAGGGTACAGATAAATTGATGAATTGGGCTATGGCGGGACTAATGGGTGGAATGTTTCCAGAAAAATCTGAGATTACTTCATTGGCTGCCACTTCGGGATTTGTGAATTCACCTGCCGGACTTGCTACATGGTCTGAAAGTAATGGTAAAGTAGTAGTAAAACTAAATATTACTAATATTTTGGGTGCTGCTCTTGGAGGTCAGGATGCAAGCAGTTTGGAAACCATCATCAATCAGGTACTGACAGGAGAACCTGCTGTGTTGAAAGAATTATTGAAAAGTTTGTTTCAGATTGATTTGGCGAATGTAACTGATGCTTCTATTCGTCAGTTGCAGGGATGGGCATTAAATGGTATTCCGATGAATAAGAAAGAAGAAAGTGGAAAAACTTATTTGTATTTGGATAAATCGGCTTTTGATACTTTTATGATACTCCGTGACACAGGAGAAAAAGATGATTATGGAGCCCCAATTATGAAAAATGATTTGCTTTATGTATGGGAGGCGTTGGTTAGTGCTAATTTGATTCCAGCAGAGGCTGCTCAAGCGGTTATACTGATACAAATAATTTCAGGTTACTGGAGTGAGACAAAGACCTTTGATATTGGTTTGGATTTGGTGAAACAATAATAGTAGGATTTATGTGATAATTAAAAAGGTTGGAAACGCCATTAGTCTTCCAACCTTTTTCGTTTTTAGGTATATTATGGAATGTATTGACAACTATTGATAAAAATAAGATTTGTGTAGGTAAATTAAAATTAGTTACTTTGTAAAATGAATGTTTGGTGAGGAAAATTGTTTATTATTAATCCTTTAGTAAGATAGAAATAAATGAAAAAAGAATTATTTTGCTATTTGACTTTTCTTTTATGCGTGGCAATATGTTTTGTATCTTGTAGCGATAAAGACGAAACTATAGTGTGTCCAATAAAGAATTTCACATTTACAGATGTAAGTGGTTTGGCTTTGACTTATAGTGGGAAGCCTATGTTAGGGAAGAAGGTAGAATTTATTCCGGATGCAGCAGATGCAACCAAAGCCCGATTGATATTGTCAGGAGCCTTGGTGGATTTATCTGATATTTTAGGTTCAGTGGCTATGAATAGCAGAGCCGGTATAACAGATCTGTTGAAGTTTGCGAGTCCGGGAGTTATCCCGGGAGAAAAGACAACTGAACTTCATGTTACTCTGAATATAGATGGTGACATGGTGACTTTTTCCGGAGAAGAGGAGCAGAACGGAGGTATTATTCGGTATAACGGTTCAGCGACAAAGAGCTTTTTGAAATTGGACTTGAACGTGGCATTGCCTGAAAATGGCTTTGCTGATACTTCATGGAATCTGGTGCCACAGAAGAGTGTCGAACCTGTATATTATGTTTGGAAGACTTCAGCAAATCCGATATGGGGGAGTATTTTGGTTAGAGCTATTTTTACCGCTAAAGTGGTTGATAATAAATCAATCCCCCAATTGTTATCAGCTATATTGAAGGAAGTACGTTTCCTGCCCGATGGAAATATACAGGCAGTTTATAAAAATGGTATTGCTGATGCGGAATGGAATGATTCAGATTTGAATTTGGCTATGTATAGAATGGGAGAACAGGAGAATCAGATTAAACTCTTTTTAAATCTGTCGCAAATAATGGATACGGCTATGTCAGTTACAACTTTAAGTCGAGCATCGGGAATATCTTCTGTAGACATTAAAGAGTTACTGAAATTGATTCCGATGTTGAGTGAAGGAATTCCTCTTTATTATGAGCAAGATGGAAATGGAGGTATGAAAGTCTATGTTGGAGAAGACGTGTTATTGCCTCTATTGAAAGCTGTAAAACCGTTGTTTGAGGATGAAGAGTTTGTAAACGGACTATTGGAAATGCTAGAGGCTCAAGCTGGTGATATGGCATCTTTAGTTAAAGCTTTGAAGCCAGTATTAAAAAGTCTTCCGAAGGTAATAGATGGTACAACAGAAGTTAAGTTTGGAATAATGTTTACCGCTCTGCAACCATCAGCAGAAACAAATATCTTGAAATAAAGATATAATAATAATTTCTTTTGTACAAAAATAGCATCATAAAAAGGGCAGTCCTCAAAAATGGACTGCCCTTTCTCATGGTGCTATAAAACAGGATGATATTTTTCGTTAGAATGCATACGCAAATCCTATATTCAGATAAATAGGATACATAGCGAAGCTTATCGTTGTGAAGTCTTTTTTGAAAATGTCATTCAATCCCCACGTGAGATCGGCATACACTTTTAGATGCTTGAAAGCCAACCAATCCGCTCCTGCCTGAACTCCCCATTGAAAGTGGCGAAGCTCTTCCGAGAAATCATACTTTGCGCTTTTATCGCCCTCAATTGATACTTTGTCACCAGTGGGATTTTCTTCACGCAGATATCCGTCGTACACATTTCCTGAAAATTCTCTTTCCAATATGTATGATGCATATACACCAGCTTTCATGTGCCAACGGTCGTTTATTTTGTAAGCGGCTAATACTGGCAATGTGAGATATGAATTATTTACATTCGTACTAACTTTTCCTGTCCAATTCCCTTTTAAACGTCCGCCATCGCTAGCAATGATTTCCATATTATAATTCTTTACTGTAGCATCTGTCTTCATCTTGCGGCTTTCCAAGCGAATTCCGGTAACGATACCCCACTTCTTCGTTGGCTCTATCCATTTAGTCATATTTCCTTCCAAACTGATGGCTAATGAAGGATTATAAGAGTTGATAGATCGTATTTCTGCTGGCAAAGGAATAGGAGAAGTTCCGCCGATACTGAATCCGGCTCTAACTTCATACTCCCAACCGTGAAGTGCTGCATTAATTAAGGTTTTGGTCCGGTTGGTCTGTGCAGAGACAGAATACACGCTAATAATTGTAAATATAAAAGCTATATATAGGTTTCTTTGTGTCATATTTTTCTGTTTTTAGGTTATTCTTCACAAACTAATTCTAGGTCATCTACATAAAGAGTGCTCCCTATTGCCCCTTTGAAACGATCTCCGTCTTTACTGGCAGAAAGTACGATGCTTATCTTATACTCTCCGCGTGATAAAGCTTCCATGTCTACTTCTTTTCCATATTTGTTGTAATCGAATGGTATGTTGAACTCGGTCCATTGATCAGTTTCTTTTCTTTCTTTTTCTGGAAGAAGTGCCAATGCTATCATGCGTGGATCTTTGAATTCATTGATGGCTAGATATCCGTCCATGGTACGAAGTGTTTCATCAGTTTTGTAAAAGATGCCATACACAATGAAATTGTCTTTTTGTTCTGGTATTTCGTTTGTACCATCCATATATGTGCTACCTGCCTTGTATTTGTAATATCCTTTTAGACGGAGCGGTTTTTTGTGGAATATTCTTCCGAAAGCGGTTGATTTTAAAGGATCGCTGACAGAAGAATTGAAATTGAATGTTCCGATGAAAAGATTTCCTGCTGCCAAGGGAGCGCCAACAAGGCTTCCTAATCCTCCGGTTGATTTAGTTACCAGTTTGGCACATTTACTGTTCTCAATTCCTCCGTCGGCTTGTGATGTGGGGTATTCTGTAGCAGGACTATTTCCGGATACTAGCATATATCCTTGATTGGCACTTGCCCATTCCATAAATTCACCTTTTGCTTTGTTCTCTTCATAGAAAATGTGGTATTTGCTGCTTTTGGAACTCAGTTTATCAAAATGAAACTGCTCGGGGATAATTTGCAAATCATCTGAAATACTGACGGAATAGGTGCGATGCCATTTACCATCGGCTGAGGTAACGGTATAACGTACGGGATGAGTGAAGTCTTGGATACTTCCACTTGCAGGTTCGATAGTGGCACCTTCTGTTAATACAAATTCTGGAGCCAATTGTGTAAGGGTAGCTTTGCTATTTACACTGATATAAAGGGGATAAGCATTTATGGATTCATCGTAAGGTTCGTAATAGTTTGTATTGTCATATTCGAATATTTCTTTGGGTAGAATACATTTTAAAATGTCTGCTTCGGTATTCGGTTCTTCGTTTTGTATGCATGCAGTACTCAACAAAGATAACAGGGTTGTGGCTAATACATTTGTAAATTTCATCTTATATATTATGAATTAGTAAATTATGAGGAGCAAAGATACGGATTTTGAATGAACTTCAGGTGATTTTTGATAAAAAACTCCCGCACTTCCTTTCGGAAGGAGAGGAAAGGAATGATTAAATATTCAATTAATAGGCTCAAGTTTCGTATCTTTTCATAGTATTTGGCTTGTATTTGGTTTTTTGAAGTAGATGAATCAACTGGGAGAAGTACAAGAGTTGAAGAAAATAGGTACTTGTACTGCTGTAATAAAGTACATGGAACAGATGGAAGAAGTACTTAAAATCTGCTTTTTCAGTACTAAAACGCTCCACTAAATATTTATTGTTTATTTCAAAGACATTCAAACCATAGATAATTCATTTGTAAGAATAGCGAATTTAACTGATATTGTAAATAAAGTTCTTAATTATTTTACTATATAACTGTGAAAAGATAAAGCGCTGTTATACAACAAGATGTGCCACCTGTTTTTTCCTTTAAAACAAATGCCCCGTTTCATTTAAAGGAACGGGGCGTTTCTCGGGTTCGCCCGACATGGGCATAGTCTAACGGGTGCAAGTCCCTAACGCAGCTTAATAGCGGCAAGCGTACAGCCAAAGGCAAGGGTGTTCGTAGCGATGCGGAATCTGAAGGAAGCCGTAGGCAAATCACTGACTTGACGAACAGAAACTTGATATTAAGGCACATGCTCGTGGGTAAGGTCGCACGACGGACTAAAGCCCTATAGCTATTCGGAACGAGTGGTGTAAATCAAGCAAGTATAAGTGAGAAAGATTATGTTCTTAATCGGGGAGGTCTCACGGACACAGCAAATAGTTTTTTTTTACGAAAGTTGTGGAGTAAAGCTTGCCGTGAGAAGTCAGCAGACGCCATAGTAGTGGGAAAAAAAAAGTCAATACAACCCACGAAGGGCAGAACCTAATAATTAAGCGAAAGTAATTGAAACGTACTGTATGAAAGTAAGAATGCAGAAAACATCAGCCCAAGCTAATGACTGCCCTCAAAGAGATAGGTCTGCAACCAAAAGGTATGAGGGAGTGCAGACTTTCATGTGGATATGTGAAGACAACTTCGCGGAAGTACCATTCGACAAGGCACATTTATTGGAACTCATTCTCAGTCCCGATAATCTTAACCGCGCGTACAAGGCAGTGGTAGGCAATAAGGGCAGTGGCGGTATTGACAAGATGTCGTGTGAGCAATTGCTACCGTGGCTCTTGGCCAACAAGAATGAGTTGACAAGTTCCTTGCAACAAGGGACATACCGTCCCAATCCTGTCCGCAGGGTAGAGATACCCAAAGACAACGGAAAGAAGCGGCTATTGGGAATCCCCACTGTAGTAGACCGATTAGTCCAGCAAGCCATCAACCAAGCACTGACCCCAATCTATGAGCGACAGTTCTCTCGGACTAGCTACGGCTTCCGTCCCAATCGGAGCTGCCATAGTGCGCTACGAAAGGCGCAAGAGATAATTGAGATCGGCTACCGATATGTGGTCGACCTCGACCTTGAACGCTTCTTCGATACCGTAAATCACAGCAAGCTCATAGAAATCCTCAGCCGCACGGTAACAGACGGCAGAGTAGTCAGTCTAATACACAGATATCTAAGCAGCGGAGTAATCACCCGAGGACTTTTTGAAGCGAGTGAAGAGGGCACACCGCAAGGTGGACCTCTAAGTCCGCTGTTGAGTAACATAATGCTCAACGAATTGGATAAGGAACTCGAACTCCGAGGACACCCCTTTGTCCGATATGCCGATGATGTCCTGATATTCTGTAAATCCAAACGAGCCGCACAGCGTGTAAAGTCAAGCATCACACGATTTATCGAGGGGAAACTCTTTCTGAAAGTAAATCGGGAGAAAACCGTAGTGTCCTATGTACGAGGAGTTAAATTCCTCGGCTACTCCTTTTATGTAAACAAAGGCAAATGTCTGCTTGCTGTACATCCCAAAACCAAAACCAAGATGAAAGCCAAGCTCAAAGAGTTGACGAGTCGCAGTAATGGTTGGGGCTATGAACGCAGGAAACAGAAGCTGAAAGAGTACATACGGGGTTGGATAGGGTACTATCATCTTGCTCAGATAAAACGGCTTTGTCTTGAAACCGATGAATGGTTAAGGCGACGGATACGAATGTGTATATGGAAAGCATGGAAGAAACCCAAGACGAGGGTAATCAACCTCAAACGATGTGGCATAGCCGCCCGGCAAGCCTATCAATGGGGGAACACACGTCTTGGTAATTGGCGTATAGCCGACAGCCCGATTTTGACACGAGCCCTATCAAATGAGAATCTGAAAAAGGCAGGGTATATCACGCTGACGGATAGTTATCTCGAATGGTATCCAAAATAGGAACCGCCGTATGCCGAACGGCACGTACGGTGGTGTGAGAGGTCGGAAAATGAAAGTAGGAAGAAAGCTTTCGTTTTCCTCCTACTCGATTGTGCATCGGGGCGTTCCTTTAAAAGGAACGGTGACCCGGTTTTTGCCTATGGACAAAATATAAATATATTTTCTTTTATTCATTCCGAATTTTGCTCATAACGCGGAAGAACACAATGAAGAAATAAGACTCAACTTCAACTAAGTAGCCAAATATGTGTTAAATCCCCAAGAATAATGACTGAGCCCATATTATACCCTTTTGGGTATAAATATAATGTAATTTTTCTGTTTTACACCCTTTAGGGTATAAAAACTCCCGCACTTCCTTTCGGAAGGCGGAAGCCTTTAAATAAACTATAGCTTATATATCTTTCGCTGATTATACGATACCTTGTGCCATCATTGCTTTAGCAACCTTCATGAATCCGGCTACGTTAGCACCCTTCACATAGTTTACGTATCCGTCGGCTTCTGTACCGTACTGAACGCAAGCTTCGTGGATATTCTTCATGATGCTCTTCAGCTTTTCGTCTACTTCTTCAGCGCTCCAGCTCAATTTGATAGAGTTTTGAGTCATTTCAAGACCTGATACTGACACACCACCGGCATTAGCAGCTTTACCCGGAGCGTAAAGGATCTTAGCATCCTGGAACACTTTGATAGCTTCCGGAGTAGAAGGCATGTTAGCTCCTTCAGATACGGCGATACAGCCGTTTGCTACCAGTTGACGAGCGTGGTCGCCATTCAATTCATTTTGAGTAGCAGAAGGAAGAGCGATATCACATTTTTCACCCCAAGGTTTAGCTCCTTCTACATATTTGCAACCATATTTTTCTGCGTATTCACGGATACGGCCACGGTACAGATTCTTCAGTTCCATGATGTAGTCCAGTTTTTCGCGGTCGATACCATCCGGATCGTAGATATAACCGTCAGAGTCAGAGCAAGTAACTACCTTACCACCCAGTTCGATTACTTTTTCGATTGTATATTGAGCAACGTTACCAGAACCGGAAACCAGACAAACTTTACCTTTCAGGTCAGTGCCTTTTGTTTTCAGCATTTCCATCAGGAAGTAGATGTTACCATAACCGGTAGCTTCCGGACGAATCAGTGAACCACCGAATTCGCGGCCTTTACCTGTAAATGTTCCGGTAAATTCATGAGCCAGTTTTTTGTACATACCGAACATGAAACCTACTTCACGGCCACCAACACCGATGTCACCGGCAGGAACGTCAGTTTCAGGACCGATGTGACGCCACAGTTCCAGCATGAATGCTTGTACGAAGCGCATTACTTCGGCATTTGACTTTCCACGAGGAGAGAAGTCGGAACCACCTTTACCACCACCCATCGGCAGCGTAGTCAGTGAGTTTTTGAATGTTTGTTCAAAGGCAAGGAACTTCAAGATAGAAAGGTTTACAGATGCATGGAAACGGATACCGCCTTTGTAAGGACCGATCGCGTTGTTGTGCTGAACACGGTAACCCATGTTGGTCTGAATATTACCTTTATCATCCATCCAAGTCACGCGGAACTGATATACTCTATCAGGAATACACAAACGTTCGATCAAGTTTACTTTATCAAACTCCGGGTGTTTGTTGTATTCTTCTTCAATAGTAGAAAGTACTTCTTCTACTGCTTGATGATACTCCGGTTCATTGGGAAATCTTCTTTTCAGATCGTCTAATACCTTTGCTGCATTCATAATCTTTTTTTCTTTAATTGGTTGATATAAAAATAATGTGCTAATTTGACAATTTGCTTATGTGCCGCTCGACTATGTGCTTTTCTGCCGTATAGCAATTTGCACACTTGTATATGGGTACATCGGAATTTTATTTCCGGTTGCAAAAGTAAAGATAAAAATTGAACTGGCAAACATTTTATAAAGAAAAATGCGATAAAACATCAAATTTGATATTTTATCGCATTAAAAAAAGGAAAAAAGATATTTATTTGTTCTTTTTGATCGACTTATAAACAGGAATAAATACTAATGCTGCCGAAATGACAAGCATTACTATCGTCATCCCGTCAATTCGTTCGGCTTTTGTCAGAACTAAATAGCAAAGCGCCAACCAAAGCAGGCTGATGCAAACTATTTGTGATTTGGATAACGGGCGTTTCATTTCACTCCTCTTTTCTTTTTGTCAACAATGGCGTCGATCACGGCTACGGCTGTGATATTCACAATGTCACGGACAGAACTTTCGAAATCGGTGAAGTGGATAGGTTTGTTCAATCCCATCTGGATAGGGCCGATGAATTCTGTATCCGGGTCCATTGCCTGCAACAGTTTGTAACCGGCGTTTGCTGAACTTAGATTCGGGAAAATCAATGTATTTACGTCTTTACCTTTCAAGCGGGTAAACGGATATTTGGTATCACGCAATTCGCGGTTCATGGCAAAATTAACCTGCATTTCACCGTCGATAGCCAATTCCGGATATTCTTCCTGCATGTGAGCAACTGCTTCGTGCACTTTCACTGGGCTACCTGCGGTATCAGCGCCGAAGTTAGAGTATGACAACATAGAGATAACCGGTGTGTGATTGAAGAAACGAACTGTTTTATCGGACAGTTTGGCGATATCAATCAATGTTTCCGTATCGGGGTGGCGGTTAATCAATGTGTCTGCCAGAAAGTAAGTACCTTTCTTGGAGTTCAGGATATGCATGGTACCGAAGTGTTTGAAGCCCGGTTGGATGCCGATCACTTCTTTTGCCACTTTGATCGTATTGCTATATCTTGTATAAAGTCCGGTGATGAATGCGTCTGCATCTCCTGTTTCCACCATCATCATACCGAAGTAGTTGCGTTCGAACATCTTGTCGTTGGCTTCTTCGTAGGTAAATCCTTCGCGTGCACGTTTTTCTGCAAGGATGCGGGAGTAACGCTCGCGACGATCTGATTCGTCCGGGTGACGAAGATTGACGATTTCAATACCTTCCAGACTAAGCTCCATTTCTTCTGCCAGTTTTCCGATAGCTTCGTCGTTTCCTAATAAGATAGGATGACAGATACCTTCGGCTTTTGCTTCAACGGCAGCTTTCAGCATATTCGGGTGGATACCTTCGGCAAATACGACACGTTGCGGTGAGCGGCGGGCAGTATCATACAGTTGGCGGGTCAGTTTGGATTCGTAGCCCATCAATTCGCGCAGGTGAACACAGTAAGCGTCCCAGTCTTTGATTTCTGTGCGAGCCACTCCGCTTTCCATAGCAGCTTTTGCCACTGCGCAGGAAACTTCGGTGATGAGGCGTGGATCTACCGGTTTCGGGATAAAGTATTCCGCACCGAAAGAAAGGTTGTTTACGTGGTAGGCTGCGTTGACTACATCAGGCACCGGCTGTTTTGCCAGGTTGGCAATGGCGTGTACGGCCGCAATTTTCATTTCTTCGTTGATTGCTTTAGCTTGAGTGTCCAAAGCACCGCGGAAGATATATGGGAAACCGATTACATTATTAATCTGGTTCGGATAGTCGGAACGTCCGGTAGCCATCAGTACGTCAGGACGTGCTGCCATGGCATCTTCGTAAGAGATTTCCGGTGTCGGGTTGGCCAATGCGAATACGATGGGCATCGGAGCCATGCTGCGTACCATATCTTGACTCAACACATTTCCTTTTGACAGGCCGAGGAATACATCCGCGCCCTTGATTGCTTCTTCCAGTGTGTGGATATCTGTGCGGTCAGTTGCAAAATATCTTTTCTGTTCGTTCAGATCGGTACGTGTCTTGCTGATAACGCCTTTACTATCCAGCATGACAATATTTTCGAGGCGCGCGCCCAAAGATACATATAATTTAGTACAAGATACTGCGGATGCACCGGCACCGTTCACGACGATTTTCACATCCTCGATTTTCTTTCCTGCCACCTGCAAGGCATTTACCAAACCGGCGCTGGAGATAATAGCAGTACCGTGCTGGTCGTCGTGCATTACAGGAATGTCTAATTCTTCTTTCAGGCGACGTTCGATTTCAAAACATTCGGGCGCCTTGATGTCTTCCAGGTTGATACCTCCAAAGGTAGGAGCGATTGCTTTCACTGCCGCAATGAACTTCTCCGGATCTTTCTCGTCTACTTCGATGTCGAAAACGTCGATACCGGCATAGATTTTGAAAAGCAGCCCTTTACCTTCCATTACAGGTTTGCCGCTTAATGCGCCTATATCGCCCAGTCCGAGTACGGCTGTACCGTTAGAAATAACAGCTACAAGATTTCCTTTAGCTGTATACTTGTATGCATCCTGCGGGTTCTTCTCAATTTCGAGACAAGGTTCTGCTACACCGGGGGAATATGCGAGTGATAAGTCGGTTTGTGTACTATAAGGTTTGGTAGGCACTACCTCAATCTTGCCGGGTTTGCCCTGGGAGTGATAGAGCAAAGCGGCTTCTTTCGTTATTTTAGCCATGGTATATATGTAATTTGTTAATAAGTTATCAATTGGCTGCAAATGTAGGAATAAAAGTTAGAAATTGTAGTATTTCGGAGATAATTTCTATTAATTTTATAGCAAAATGACTAAAATAATGGGTATATATGTAATTTAGCTGTAATTGTGTCTCATTTGTGAAAGGAAGGTGTGTTAAAATACTCTTATCACTTTCATTTAGGCACGGATTACACGGATTAATACGGTTCCATTAAACTAAAACTGTGTAATTCGTGCCTAAATAATATCAATCTAATAGATGATTTTACTTTTGACCCATTCTGATCCTGTTGCTTATTCTTTTTCTGACGGTGTATGCGTTGTCCGCCAAAATGTATTCTTTACTTCGCGGGCTACCTCTCTCCAACTTGGCATGCTTTTTAATGAACGGCGAACCGGAAAATCATAAAGCAATAATAATAGGAAAAGGAAGATGCAGGCATAAGCCACCCATCCATAAATTTGCTTGATGCTTATTTCCATCATCTGATTGATAAATTCTTCCATATAATGACCTATGTTGAACGGGCTGCTGCTGAAAGACACATGGTCGATGGCCGAACCGTAACGTGCCAGATTGTCGGGAACATAATAAGCCAATCCCTGCGCATAGACCGCACAGCCTAATACACCGCCAACTACCATGTGCAGCATATTGAATACACTTAATCCCTGGAAGAAATGCTGGAACGTCATGGTTTCTTCCAGACACACCATGAAGGTGGCACTCAAGACGGCATAGGCAAATCCCCTGCACACCGTTGGCAGGTAGAGCTGTGAAATATGTATATCAGTAGATAGAGTCAGGTAAAAACCGATCAGATAGCCGATCAGCCCAACGAAGCCGACAATAATCAAGCGCACATAGTTGTATTGTTTGATGTGCATCCACCAATAAGAGAATACACAACCACAAACGATACCGATAATGGCAAACCAGTCGAGTTGTGAACTGACCAGTTCTTCATATTTCATCACTTCTTCGTAAAAGACTTCTTCTAATACATGCTCGGTTGCAAGAAACGCTTCCACTAATGTGACTAGTCCTAATAAGGACCAAAAGTGGCGATAAGTCCACATTTTCGGTTCGAGAAAAGGATGGCGGATTGTCATCATACGCCAAATACAAATAGCTAGAGTGATGAAAATCACGATAGTCAGTTGGCGGATTACCGGGCTGTTCCACCAGTCGTACCAGTCTCCGTAGTTGAAGAGGAAGGCGATTTCCGCTAATAAGGCGGCCCAGAGCACTCCACCCAGCCAGTCGATACCGAACAGGGGAAATTTGCGCATGAACCTGAAATGTTTCACACAGGTAAACTGAATCAGCAGGACGATTAGCATTAATCCGGCGATGAACAGATTCATATATGTCCAGTGGTAGTGGTACATTAAATAAGTCGTAATCAGGTCGGACTGCTGAATACTTCCCAGAATTACAATATGAAGCCAAGGAAAGAAAACCGTGAAATCCCGTTTGGGAGTCATCCATAACTGAATGTTGGACATACATTCAAAAGTTCCCTGTATTTTGCACATTCCTTCGATGAAACAGATCAGCCACAACAGTGGGAGGAAGGTGATATGTGGAGCTATCAAGTTACAGAGTAAGACTCCCAGTGCTGCCGATGTGAGTAGGGTTTTATTGGTAAAACGAAACTTCATGCGAAACAATAACGGGAAATAGATTGCCATACCTGCCAGATTAGCGTACATGCACATTAAAATATCCTCACGCATCAGTGCCATGCTGCCGATCATCTGATTCAATGCACCCAGATAGACACCGCCCGATAACTGGAAGGTGACGGCAATGAAAAGATAAATCCACGGCTGCATCCTCCGTGGTACGAAGCTGCGGAACATTGGCATAACGAAAGGACCGTTCAGAACAGGAGCGCTCATAAAAATTAAAGATTAGAAATTAAAAATTAAAGCAATTGATAATTAAAACGATAAAGGGTTGAAGCGGTTAGTACTTCACTTCACATTCTACGTTGAAGCCTGCACGCATACGTTTCAAATTTTCCGGTTTGTTTCCTTTCAGACTGATGCGTACGGGAATACGTTGTCCACTTTGACGAAATTACCGGTGGCGTTATCTTGTGGAATCATAGAGAAAGCTGCTCCTGTTGCGTCGGAAATAGATTCTACTACTCCTTTGAATGTTATGTTTGGCACAGCATCCGCTGTAATTTCCACTTCTGCGCCTTCCTTGATATTCGGAAGCTGGGTTTCGCGATAATTGGCGATTATCCACAGGTCGCTGCTGTCTACGATGTCGACCATTGTTTGTCCCGGCTGTACCAGCTGACCTTCCAAAATTTCTTTCTTTCCTGTGGTACCGTCACATGGAGCAATGATGATTGTATAAGAAAGATTCAGACGGGCAAGCTCTAATGCAGCTTCTGCCAGGCGGACACCTGCCTCATTTTGTCCTAAACGATGGGTTTGCTCGCTTTTCACTAAAGATGTAGACAATTTAGCTCGTGACACCTGTTCATAACGGGCTTTGGCAGCTTCGTAAGCTGTATGCACGTTGTCATATTGTTGTTTTGTCACTGCATCTTCCTGCAATAATTTTTCGAAACGATTCAGTTCGCGTCTTGCATTTTCCATTTGTACACGCACCTCTTCAATGCTTGCGTCGCTCACGCTCAAGTTGTTTTGAGTAGTGGCGATGCCGACGGTAGTGGCCTGCCGTCCTGCGGTAGCATTAGCTAAATCAGCTTCTGCCTGTGCCACACGGAGGCGGAATTCAGTATCTTCGATGATAAGGAGCGTGTCGCCTTTGTGTACTTGTTGATACTCGTCGAAACAGATTTTTTTGATGAACCCCGGAACACGAGTGTTGATTGGCGTGATATGTTGTCTCACCTGCGCATTATCAGTATATTCAATGTTTCCAAGGTGAATGAACCGGGAACAAACATAGGTGACACCACCGATAAGAAGACAGATTATCACAATATTATATATAATCTTCTGGGTTTTTCTAGCTATCATAATCATTTATATTTTAAAGAGTAAGTAATTTCATTCTCTTAATTTACAATCCAAATTGTCTAATCGTAAAATCTATAGGGTATGTGTGATATATTTCATTTTATAGTAACTGTATATCAAGTTGATGCGTGCATTGACCAGACCGAGGTCGGCGCTTAGTTTCATGTTGCTGGCGTCGAGCATATCGGTGAGCAGAGCGAGATCATTTTTATAGCGGTTGCTGATAACATTATAATTTTGGTCGGCGAGTTCTACGCTTTTCTCCTGCGTACGTAAGTCAGTAAAAGAAGTGAGGAAGTTGACATAATTTGCCTGAACTCCGTTTTCTATTTGTTCCTGTGCCAATGAATATTCTTCCTGTGCCCTGCGTGCGTTCAATTTTGCCTGACGTACTTTTTTGTTATTTTTGAATAAAGAAGAAAGGTTGTATTTTATGCCGACACCCACATACCAGTAATTGAAGTTGTTGTCTAGTACCGGGACTTCAATCGTGATAGGACCGTCCAAATGCTCTCCGGCTACAAGAGCAATTTTGGGAAGCAGTTCCGAACGTTCCAGTTTTACTTTCTGCTCGCTCATTTGTACAGACAGCTGGGCTTGTTGCAGGCCGACATTACTTTGGGCCGCCATCATTTGCCAGTCGTTTTCTGCCAGTGCTTTTACTTCCTCATCCAACAAGGTAGGATCAGGGACGATTTCTGTTCCGGCGGGCAGGTGTAGCGTAGTCACCAGTTGGTGATTCATAATTTTGCAGGCATCTTGCACCTTTGCCAATTGCAGTTTAAGCGTCTCTTTCTGCAATTCATAACGGGTGATATCATTCTTTAAAGCTGTTCCCTGCGTACGGCGTGATTCCATATTGCGGATCACCTGTTCCGTCAGGTCCAGATTTTTTTGTAACACTTGCAACTGGTTATTCAATTTATATAAATCCAGATAATAACCGGTCAGAAGAAAGCGGATCTCCTGACGGTTCTTTTGCCAGTCTAATGCAGCCATTTGTTGCCCGAGTTCTGCCAAAGTAATGCTGCTGTTGATGGCTCCACCGGCATAAATCACTTGCTGCGCCTCCAAAGCAAAGTTATTGCCGAAGTGCGGCATAGGAATGTTTTGCCCGTTTTTGAAATCACGGTCCCACAAATATCCGTCACCCAGGTAACTGAATGAGAGTGAAGCCCCTATGTCCGGTAAACGTTGTGACTTGGCAGCTTTCAAAGCTTCTTTGGCTGCCTCTTCCCCCGTTTTATACGTTTGAATACTCTGACTGTTCTCGTCTGCCAGACGGAACATTTCGTTAATGCCCAAAACTCTCCTGTCAAGCGTCTGGGCAAACAGTCTTTGGCTACATAGCACGGCGTATAGCAGCACTATGAGCCATCTTTTTTTGCTCATAAAGTGAAATGAAATTTAATTAATAGTAGAAGTTTGAATTTTCTATGGTAAATTCTCTGTAGTGAAGACCGAATTATCAAATTTGCACTGCCACACCCCAACCGTGAAAGTCATGCATTTTGTTCTTGTAACGAATGTCGATTTGATAATATCTTAGTTTCATCTTAATACCTGTTTTCTATTTTGGATTTGCGAAATTATGAAAAAAAACAGGTAAGTTGTAACCTTATAGATGTCTAAATATAATGTTTTTTAACGATTATCGAATGGTATGTTGGGTAGAGGAAAGTAGCCTCATCCCATGGACGTAAGTTCATATATGCATGCCCTGCTATTCATGATTGTCAAGGTTATGGAACTTTAATACAAAGAAAAGAGAGGGTTGTTCTGAAAAGAGCCGGTTTTGTTCTGATTAAGTCTACTGGTAAGCCATAGAAAACGTGTACCTTTGCCCCCGAATTTAAATGATTGATTATAAATGTATAGTAAATACCCTCATATCTACCGGAGTAGTTTTGAAGGTCTACCAATGCTCCGGTTAGGTGTTTCTGATAGGAGAAACTTGGAGAGAATATGAGGTTATTCGATAAGTTGTATAAGGTCGAAATACATAGGAAGAGTGTCCTCACAAGGTTGATTTATAAGGGGATGAAAGCCGTTTTTCTCATAAAAAGAAACAGCTGACAGATATGCATCTACTGTAAGAAAACGAGTTGCTGATACAGACTGGCGATTGATAAGCATCTGTTTTACTGCAGAAATAATATCGGTACCAATTCCTTCACCACGATGGGAAGTTGCTACACCTAATCTACCGATTTTCACAGCGGGATAACTTCCAAGGTGCTTTCTGTGCGGAAATGCCTTGCGAAGTTTTCTCCAATAGTTTTTATCTATAGTTGTCTGGGATATTTTATCATTCAGCAAACTGAAGAAAGCAATTGTCTCATCATCATCTTCCATAATAAAGGTATTGGCAATTAACTTCTCTCGGTAAAAGCGGGCGTCTTCCAACAAAAAGCCATTCAAATCGTCGTTTCCGCAATTGAATGGCTTTATATTCTCTGTGTCTTCAATCTTAATCAGTCTCATCAAGGAAGTCACATCATAAACGTTGCTATTTTCTTTAATTTCTCATATGCAGCTTTGACCCGCTGCTTTTCTTGTTGGGAAGCAGGTTTAACATTCTGCATTGATGCCAGGAAACGTTTGGCATCTTCACCAAAGAGTATCGGGGTTTCTTTAATTGGTCTTGCCATATTACTTTTTCCTTTTTTACGTGAATACTCTTGCAAAGATAGTCCATTTCTTCCTTAGTTCCAAATAGTTTCTGCCAAAGAATGCTTATTTATGTTTCTCCGGAAAAACCTACAATCTTACCTCTTTCGTGAATACTTCTCCGAAACGATTCTTAACCACCACTTTGACAGACTTCGTACCTTTAGCAGGCTGTGCCCGGAAAAGATGCCGTGTATGATAGCCGGTTTTCTTCCCTTTCACCATGTTGATGTAGTCCTGATCTTCATCATCAAAAGCCTGCATGGCCCCTTTCAATACTCCGTCTTCGTACCAGTTTACCGTATACGTTCTGTCCCAATCCCAGATGTTGGCTACCACATAGTCTTTCTGGCTTTCAAATTCTCCCGGCTTGTAGAGCCGGAACTGATAATCGGGAGAACAGCCTGTCGCTTTGTAACGCCACTTCACATCGTCACCTTTCACTTCTACCACCAGATAACCGTTCGGCGCTCCGCAACGGTTCACGTGTCCTGCCCACCATGCACCGCAGGCAGCTCCGATATTATGTTCATAAATAGTAGGCGCAGGTTGCTGATTCTCATAGAAATGTGTGTGTCCCGAAAAAATATGAACCTGATACGGTCTTAATAGTTGGAAAAGCGCGTTGGCGTTGCGTGCATTTCCACCGGCCGATACCGTGTTGTTGGCTACCGGAGCGTGTACGTTCAGGAATACGGTGCTTCCTTCGGGCACATAACTTAAATCTTTTCTCAACCAGTCCAGATCTTCCGGTGTGAATCGTTCCGTGTATTTCTTATTACCATCGTAGTCGATGTCTTTCATTGCGATTACATGGATTTTTCCAATGTTGAATGAATAGTTGGCCGGACCAAACGACTGGTAATAATTCTGTTCCCCATATCCGTCTGCCGGATGATCCGTCTGTGTCATGGACTTGTAGAGCAGGTTGAAATCATGGTTTCCCATTAGTTGGAACATTGTGATACCTAAATTAGAGACGGCTTGCCGGTAAGGAGCATATAAGTTCATGGCATCCCACACAAGGTCGCCCAGTCCCATACCAACGATTTCGAAGTTCTTTAGCGAGTCGGCAGTCTGTTTCAGGTCGGGCACTGTTTCTGTGCGGAAGCGGTCCAGTTGCTTCTCGTTCCTCACTTGCGGATCGGAAATGGCGATATATACAAATTCATCCGCCGGCTTCTGCCGTTTGGTCAGAACGAAGTTGCACTGATTTTCGCTTTTCTTCGCATCCAAATATTGATAGAAGCCGTCGGCTACACCCTCTTTGGAAGGAAGCTCATAGTCTGCCGGAGTAGAGATGTAAACCATCGGATAACGTGTCGGATCGGTGTTCAAAACATAGTTTCCTTGCGCGTCGGTCGTTTTAAAATGCGCACCGTCAGTTACTACTACACCGCTGACAGGCTTACCTGTGTTATCTTTCACACTGCCTTTCACAACAGTCTGACCAAAAGCGGCAACAACATTTAGCTGGAGACATAAGATTGCCGCAAACAGCATATTTCTATTACATACTTTTTTCATTGCTTATAACTTTCTTAGAGTGACTTGATTGAATAGTGCGATAATCTCTTCCGGTTCGTCTGCCGACTTTACAGCCTCTTCGAAAGACTTGCTGTTATCGTCGAAACACATCACATTGGCACAATCCAGAATGTGTGCCATGTTGGATGTGGCAACTTCCCGGCTCACTTCTTCCTTTTTCAGTGCCTTTTTATAATATTTGTTCACCTTGTTGACTGCCTTGTAAATGGAAGGCTTCAAAATCTCAACGGAAGAATCAGTGAATCCGATCGTTACATCATACTCGTGCGTGTAATTCTGGATGAAAGTATTCCATTTTCCGGTAATGTCACTACCTAGATAATGTTCCGTTTCAAACACCGGTTTAGTTGTCGGAATCTCTCCATATACGTCGAATATAAATGTAGCTTTTGGTTTCTTCCCTACGGGAGTCGCTTCTTTCTCTGCTCTATTTTCTGCTGTATTTCCTACCGTATTCTCCGCAACGTTTCTTGAAACATTTTCCTTTCCGCGGATATTTTCGTTCATGGCAAGTTCTCCTTTCTGTGCCATTGCTGTCATTGTTATATATAACATGACAGCCATACTGATAATTTTCTTCATACACATTGAATTTTAAATTTATGGTTGATACATTTCTTTATTTGCCATATTCCGTTATTGTTGCCACATTAATCGAATATTAAAATCATCACCTCCCATATTCTGCTTGGCAGCCTGATAGTTTTTCAGGTTGGTGCGTTGCAGGGCAGCCGGATATTTGAAACGTTTGGGCATTTGGTTGTTGGCATTCGCGATGCCGGGTCCTACGGGCAACACAGGAAAGCCGGTACGGTTATATTCGAACCACTGCTGATAGTCGCAGAAGAACAGTGCGACGAATTTCTGGTTCATGATACGTTCCAAAGTATCGTCATAAGCTGCTTCCGGATTCTCAAAGTAATTGTCGGGCAATACCTGTCCCCACTGTTCGATAGCTGCCTGCACTCCTTTCTGATACGCTTCTTTGGCAGCGTTGCTTCCTCCGTCGATCACCCCTTTCTTCAGTAGTTCCGCTTTGATAAATTCAACTTCGGCATAAGGCATCATGGCAAGTTTCATGGGAGCTTTCGCCATTTCTTGATTCAGTCCCGAAGCCGTGATGGAGGGCAACGTCTGATAACCGCTGGGCAAGCCTACATAATCCTTTGTCTGGTCGGGCAGAGTGACCTGCGTTGCATACACTTGCAGACGAGGGTCGTTCCATCCTTTTAGCAGGTCGACAAAGAACTCGGAAATCTGAACGTATGAAGTGAAATCCTGTGGCCGGGTGAGCGGAGCTTCCTGCGGATAAGTTCCGCTGATGGCAAGCAGGGCGGCGTCATCGTTCGATTCGAATACCGGATAGGTGGCGGGATCGGTTAGCATCGTGCGCAATTCCTGTTTCGCGTTGAACTCCGGAACGTCGATCACGCGGAGCAATGCACGCAGGCGGAGCGAGTTGCAGAACTTCTTCCATTTCTTTATACCGGTTGCATCTCCTTTAGACGTGTTGTACAACATTTCGCCCGATTGGTTGTAGATCAGTCCGTTAGCTTCGTCAAACAGTTCGTTTGCCGTTTTCAGGTTGTCGATAATTTGTCGGTACACTTGTTGTTGGGTGTCGAACTTCGGCGCGAGTATTCCTTCATCGGCAGAGCAGGCTTCACTCATCGGGACGTCACCGAAAGCATCGGTTAGAATCTGGTACAGCCAACTTTGCAGTGTGAGTGAGATGGCGTCATAATTGGGTTGTTTGGAAGCCTCCGGGAGTTTTTCGGTGAGACGCGTCATCTCTTTGGCGTTATTGATCCATTTATAAATTTATAAAAGGTAGTCCATGTGCCGTCTCCCTGGCTGTCCGTCATATACCACCATCCGACACCGTTAGTGCTGGAAGTAGATACAGCGCATTGCATCAGGTCGTAGGTGTAGTTGTTGTAGAGTTTCCAGTTGTAGACAGACGTTTCGTAGAGAATCGGGTTGAGCAGCGTGCCGGGATTCACCTCGTCCATGCGGGTGGGGTCCGTATTCAGTTCGTCGAAGCTGGTACAGGAGGTTGTACAGAGTGTTCCGCACACTATTATTCCTCCTGCTATATTCTTTAAAAAATTACAGGTTTTCATGAGTCAGTGTTTAAAAAGATAAGTTAATATTCAATCCGAAAGTACGTGCCGTAGGCAGTGAACCTGTTTCTACACCCGTTACCATCGAACTTCCGTTGAGGGCGGCAGATTCGGGGTCAAATAAAGGATAATCCGTGATGCAGAACAAGTTGCGTGCATAAAACGCTATCGATGCTTTGCTGAAAGGAGTTTTCTTCAGTGTGCTGCCCGGTAATTTATATTCCAGTCTCATTTCACGCAGTTTGAGGAAATCGGTGCTGAAAGTGTTCGTCTCCACGTTTGCCATCCGATAGTACTCTTTATAATAGCTTTCCACGGTTACCACTTTAGTGTTTTTCGAGAAGCTACCGTCGTCGTTTTTCACTACACCCGGGGCAATCATATACATTCCGTCCTGTGGTGAAAGTCCGGCGGTGGCAATGCGCGGATCATCTTTCGACATATAAAATTCCGTTCCCGGCAGACGTCCGTTCAGGGTATGTGCCAGTTTTCCCTGTTCCGTCATTTTGTGGTGAGAGTGCGAATACATTTTTCCTCCCACTTGTCCGTCGAGCAGGACGCTAAGAGTAAAGTTTTTGTAGGAAAATTCGTTATACAGTCCGGCTTTCCATTTCGGATAGGCTGTGGCTACGTATTCAATCTCTCCCGAACGTTCGGGCAGTCCGTTGTCATTGATGACAACGTTTCCTTCCGGGTCGCGCACCAGTTTGTAGCCCCAGAGGTCGCCTGTCGTACCTCCCACGCGTCCGATGATGGAGACGTTGCCGATACTGCTGATTAACTGATTCTCGTCTGCCCCTTCCGCCAGCGAGATAATCTTGTTTTCGTTTTTAGACCAGGTAAAAGTGGCGTTCCCGGAAATCTCTGCTGACTACCGGGGTAACGTCCAATTGGATTTCATAACCACGGTTGCGGACACATCCCGAATTGATAGTCGCTTTGCTGTAACCTGTAGTCGGGTCCATCGGAGCATCCAGAATTTGGTTTTTGGTGCGGTTGTAATAGAATGTGAAATCGAGTCCGATGCGGTTTTGGAACATACGCAGGTCGAAACCGGCTTCGTAGTTGGTTGAAATTTCCGGTTTGAAGTCCTGATTGTACAGTGTGGAAGCAACGACAGCCGATCCGGGGAAATCGCTCGTGCCGTAGTAGGGCGATGTTTTGTAAGGGTCTGTGTCGTTACCCACCTGGGCGAAAGAACCTCTTACTTTCAACAAATTGATTGGTTCCGGCATTAGGAACAGTTCGTTCATCACTGCGCTGACGCTGACCGACGGATAGAAGAAGGAACGGTTGCTCTTCGGTAGGGTAGACGACCAGTCGTTACGTCCGGTGACGTCGAGAAACAGTTTATCCTTATATGCGAAGTTGGCTGTGAAATAGAGACTGTTCAATGCTTTCTTTTTGATGACAGTCTGCACGTTCGGGTTGGAGACACCGTTTGCCAGTTTGTAGACTCCCGGCGTAATTAGTCCCACCACCGAGGCGGCGAGCATATCATAGCTTTGTTGCATCATGTTTCCTCCCGCCGAAGCATTGACGTGCAATCCGTTAGCGAAGGAATCATGGTACGTAAATAAAGCGTCGCTGTTTAATTCATAATCGAACACATTCTGTTTTTTGAAGAATCCGTTGCCAAATACCACATCGCTGATAGGACGGTGTTGTTCGCGCTGGTCGGTGGACAGTTGGATACCGGACCGGATCATGAAATCGAACTTGCTGTTGATACGCAGGTTGGCGGAAACGGAGGAGACGTTACTATGTTTCTCTGACGGATTTTCAGATTCGTATAGAATGACATACGGGTTTCCGATGAAGGAACTGTAAGGCTGGAGCTGTTTCACATTTTCCTGTCCGGTACGCCACATCGGGCGCAGCCAGTCGAGGTTGACATTCGGATTCTGGAAGATGAGGAAGTAAGAGATGGAGTTGCTGTTATACCCCAGGGCAGGCGTATTGTTGAGTTTGCGGTAGGTATAGCTCGATTTAAAATTGATGCGCAACGCCCGCGAAATCTGTTGTTGGGCGGAAATCATGGCAGTGATGCGCTGGAAACCTGTATTGGGAAGAATCCATTCGTTTTTGGTGTGGGTGATGGAAGCCCGCACGCTGCCCCGGTCGGATTTTCCGGTCAGGGCTACGGAGTTGGTAATTGTGTAGCCCGTCTGGAACAAATCCTTGCGGTTGTTTTTATACGCTACCCAGGGAGTCGCTTCGGAGGCACGTCCCTGTGTCACCGGATCATATTGGTAGAATTTCCTGTTGGCATCGAAACGTGCTCCGTATGCGCTACTCGTTCCGCTGGTGCTTGCGTAGCTGCCGTCTTCCGCTTTTCCGTAGGAGTAGTATGGTTCGCCCTCATAGATGGACCCTGCCGGACCGATGTTACTCGGCAGTCCTTGTCCGAATTCATACTGATAATCCGGCCACCTCATCACATCGTCTATGCTGAAGTTACCGCTATAAGATACGCCGATACCTTTGGGTGCGCCGGCTCCCGATTTCGTAGTCACCATAATCACGCCGTTGGCTGCACGCGTACCGTACAGAGCCGTCGCGCTGGCTCCTTTCAATACTTGTATGCTTTCGATATCATCCGGATTGATGTCGGAAAATCCGTTACCGTAGTCCACGGAAAGCTCACTGTTGGAACCTGCACCGTAGGCGACTCCCGGATTGGTCATCGGGCTACTCATCGGTACACCGTCCACTACCACTAATGCATCGTTCCCGTTCTGATTCAGCGAGACGTCGCCCCGCAGGGAGATGCGGCTCGAATTGAGCGGACCGCCGGAAGAGATAACGCTCAATCCGGCTACCTTACCGTTGAGTGCCGTCGACCAGTTGGAAGGCAGAGCGCTGGTAATTTTGTCTCCTTTCACGGTTTCCGTGGCGTATCCCAGCCCTTTTTCTTCACGTTTGATGCCCAGGGCGGTCACTACCACATCATTCAGTTGTTGCGACTCTTCCGCCAGTTTTACGTTCATCGTATTGCCCGTATAGTTTTTTTGTAGCGTTTTATATCCTACATAACTAAATAGGAGCAAATCTTTGGAACTTAATGTTTTCTTAGTTTTCAGGGAGTAGTTACCGTCAATGTCGGTCACCGTACCGTCTGTCGAGTTTTTTACAGCGATGGTAGCCCCGATTAACGGTTCTCCGCTTTCACTCGTTATTTTCCCTTTCACTGTTGTCTGTGCGTATGCAGAACCACAGCACAGAAATCCAACTGCCAGAGAAAGCAGCCATTTGTTACTTTTCATAATCTTTTTACCTTGCTTCTTTTAATTTATTAAATGCAATAAAGTCGTTAACACCAGTGTTTTTGTTTCACGGTGCAAAGGAAGACAAGGCAGATTAAGATAGTATTACAGATCTGTTAACAAATTGTGTTGTGCGATAAATATAAATTAATAAAAGATTATTTTACTTGATTAGATAGAATATTTGCTCTGATACTCCTTCGGCGACATTCCCTCATGCCGTTTGAAATACCTGCCTAGATACGACTGATCGGGAAAACCGAGCCGGTCGGCTATTTCCTGAATTGTCAGTCCGGTGGATTGAAGCAGCACTTTTATCTCCAAGATGGCGAAGTCGTCAATAAGCTTTTTGGCAGCTTCACCCGTCACGCTTTTACAGATACCTGTCAGATATTTGGTGGAGATACAGAGCTTGTTGGCGTAGAAGGTTACTTCCCTTTCAGCGATACAGTTTTCGTGCACCAGTGCGATGAAATTCTTGAAGATTTCATCCTGCCGGCTTCCTCCTTCTATTTCCTGCCGGTCGAAGTAGCGGTAACACTTATCGTAAATATCCAGCATAAACGACTGGAGGTGATTTTTAGCAATTTGGTTGCGGAAACGGTTGGCACGGTCGTTATATATGGCGGTCGTGGCACGTATTAATCCATTAATAGCTCCGGTATTTTCTTCCGGAAGTACGTAACACGGCTTTTCTTTGATGAACCGGAAGAAGATCGGCTCGAAACGCAGGCAGGCTTCACGAAACATTTCTTTGGGGAATCCGAAGAAAGAAGCTGTGAAATCACTGCTGCTGCCGTTGACACGAATAATCGTTCCCGGCAAGAGCACGATTTGAGTATTTTCGACAATTTCATAGTCTTTCAAGTCGATCGTGACGTGTGCCCATCCGCTTCGGCAAAAATAGATGGCACCCCCTTCCAGTTTCCACAGACGTTGCATAATTGGAGACAGGTTTTCGTCCATTCCGGCTACGAACGGTTCACGAAATATGGCTAGGCTAGAGTTTTTTGATTCCATTGTTATTCTTATTTTGGGTACAAAAATAGCACTTTTTCACTAAATATCGGTTTTAATGTTCCTAAAATGAACAAAACTGAAGATACTAAGCCCAGTTTTCAATGAAGAAAACAGTCTACCTTTGCCGCGTTCAAAAATATTTAATAGGTAACAGAAAATGAGTAGAAAGGTATGTAAAATGAAGCAGGGATTATTGTTGCTCTGCTGTATGATTGCTGCGACAGGCTGTAAACAGGCTCCCCCGGCACAAATGGAAACAGAATACGGAGTGATGACCGTTGTTCCGGTCGACCGGATGATTTCAAGCGCCTACTCGGCAACCATCCGCGGACGCCAAGATATTGATATTTATCCCCAGGTGAGTGGTACGCTGACTAAAGTCTGTGTGACGGAAGGTCAACGCGTGAAGAACGGACAGACGTTGTTCGTCATCGATCAGGTGCCGTATGAAGCTGCTTTGCAAACGGCAGTGGCAAACGTTGAGTCGGCAAAAGCCTCTCTGGCTACGGCACAACTGACGTATGACAGTAAAGAGGAACTGTATAAAGCGAACGTAGTTTCCTCTTTCGATTTGAGTACCGCGAAAAACTCCCTACTGGCTGCCAAGGCACAGTTGGCGCAGGCAAAAGCGCAGGAAGTGAGTGCCCGCAACAATCTTTCTTATACGGTTGTGAAAAGTCCGGCAGACGGTGTGGTGGGTACATTGCCTTACCGCGTAGGTGCTTTGGTAAGTTCCGCTCTTGCCCAACCGCTGACAACGGTTTCCGACAATTCGGATATGTATGTTTACTTCTCCATGACGGAAAACCAGTTGCTGGGACTCATCCGCCAATACGGTTCCAAAGAAGAGGTGCTGAAAAATATGCCTGCCATCAATCTGCAACTGAACGATAAATCGGCTTATTCCGAACAAGGACAGATCGAGTCGATTAGTGGAGTGATCGATCGTTCGACGGGTACGGTCAGTCTGCGTGCTGTTTTTCCGAATAAGGAAGGATTGTTGCATAGCGGTGGTGCGGGCAACGTGATTGTTCCTGTGCAGAAAACGGGAGCATTGACCATTCCGCAGGTTGCCACTTTCGAAATACAGGATAAGAGATATGTGTATAAGGTAGTGGACGGTAAAGCTCAATCAAACCCGGTACAGGTGACTCGCGTCAACGGCGGTCGGGAATTTATTGTAGATGAAGGCTTGGCACCGGGCGATGTGATTGTGGCCGAAGGCGTAGGATTGCTTCGTGAAGGTACTCCGGTCAAGGCGAAGGCTGCTCAAACTCCAGTGGCAGGAGTGACAAAGGCTAATCAATCCTCATCAGCAGAGACAATCAATCAATCCTCATCAGCAGAGGCAATCAACCAATCCTCATTAGCAGAGGCAATCAACCAATCCTCATTAGCGGAGACGACCGCTCAATCTCTGTCGGCAGAGACAGCCACAGCGTCTTCGGCCACAACTACTGAAAATTAAACCAAGGAGGAATCATTCATGAATTTAAGAACCTTTATAGAACGCCCCGTATTATCGGCAGTCATTTCTATTACGATTGTTGTAGTGGGTATCATCGGGCTGTTCAGTCTGCCTGTTGAGCAGTACCCCGATATTGCTCCGCCTACCATTATGGTGAGTACCACCTATTATGGCGCCAGTGCGGAAACGTTGCAGAAGAGTGTAATCGCGCCTTTGGAAGAGGCGATCAATGGGGTGGAGGACATGACCTACATGACATCTTCCGCCACCAATGCCGGTTCGGTGAGCATCACCGTCTATTTTAAGCAGGGCACTGATCCTGATATGGCGGCTGTCAACGTGCAAAACCGTGTGTCGCGCGCTACGGGACAGCTTCCGGCGGAAGTAACCCAAGTCGGTGTGACCACTTCCAAGCGGCAGACGAGTATCTTGCAGATGTTCTCCTTGTCCAGTCCGGACGAGAGTTATGACGAGAACTTCCTGTCCAACTATATCAGTATCAACCTGAAACCACAGATTCTCCGTATCTCCGGTGTGGGCGATATGATGATTATGGGTGGTGAATATAGTATGCGTGTATGGATGAAGCCGGATGTGATGGCACAGTACAAACTGATTCCGTCCGACATCACCGGCGTGCTTGCCGAGCAGAATATCGAATCGGCAACCGGTTCGTTTGGCGAGAACTCGAATGAAACGTACCAATATACGATGAAGTATAAGGGACGTCTGATTACTCCCGAAGAATTTGGCGACATCGTCATCCGTTCTAGCGATACTGGCGAGGTGTTGAAACTGAAAGATATTGCCGACATACAACTGGGACAGGACAGCTACGCTTACCACGGCGGTATGGACGGCCATCCGGGTGTGTCTTGTATGGTGTTTCAGACGGCAGGATCCAATGCGACGGAAGTAAACCAGAACATCGACAAATTTCTCGATGAGGCACGCAAGGATCTTCCGAAAGGAGTGGAGCTGACACAGATGATGAGCTCCAACGACTTCCTGTTTGCTTCCATTCATGAGGTGGTGAAGACGTTGATCGAGGCAATTATCCTCGTGATCCTTGTGGTGTACGTTTTCTTGCAGGACTTCCGTTCCACATTGATTCCTTTGGTCGGAATCGTTGTGTCGCTGGTAGGTACGTTCGCTTTCATGGCGATAGCTGGATTCAGTATCAATCTGTTGACACTGTTTGCGCTCGTGCTGGTGATCGGTACGGTGGTGGATGATGCCATTATTGTCGTCGAGGCGGTGCAGGCGCGGTTCGATGTGGGGTACAGGTCGTCCTATATGGCAAGTATCGACGCGATGAAAGGTATTAGTAATGCTGTTATCACTTCTTCACTGGTGTTTATGGCGGTATTTATTCCGGTGTCCTTTATGGGCGGCACTTCCGGTACGTTTTATACACAGTTCGGGTTGACGATGGCGGTGGCAGTAGGTATTTCGGCCATCAATGCGTTGACCTTGAGTCCGGCTTTGTGCGCATTGCTGCTCAAGCCTTACATCAATGAAGACGGAACGCAGAAGAACAACTTTGCGGCACGTTTCCGTAAGTCTTTCAATTCGGCTTTCGATGTGATGGTGGATAAATATAAGACGATTGTATTGCTCTTTATCAAGCGCAGATGGCTCACATGGTCGCTGCTGGCTTGTTCCGTAGTGTTGCTTGTGTTCCTGATGAATACGACAAAGACCAGTCTGGTGCCCGACGAGGATCAGGGCGTGATCTTCGTCAATGTAAGTACGGCGGCAGGCAGTTCGCTCACTACGACGGATGAGGTGATGGAACGTATCGAAAAACGCCTGATGGCGATTCCCCAACTGAAGCACGTGCAGAAAGTGGCCGGTTACGGTTTGCTGGCCGGACAGGGAAGTTCGTTCGGTATGTTGATTCTCAAGCTGAAACCGTGGGACGAACGACCGGATGACGCGGATAATGTGCAGTCGGTGATCGGACAGGTGTATGCCCTTACGGCCGATATTAAAGATGCCAGTGTGTTCGCCATCTCACCGGGTATGATTCCGGGCTACGGTATGGGTAATGCGCTCGAGCTCCACATGCAGGACAAGATGGGCGGTGATATCAATGAGTTCTTTACCACTACCCAGCAATATTTGGGCGCGTTGAACCAACGGCCTGAAATAGCAATGGCTTATTCGACGTTCGACGTGCGCTATCCGCAATGGACGGTAGAGGTGGATGCGGCTAAATGCAAGCGTGCAGGTATCACGCCCGACGCTGTGTTGAGTACGCTGTCCGGCTACTACGGTGGTCAGTATGTGTCCAACTTCAACCGTTTCTCTAAAGTGTACCGCGTTATGATTCAGGCCGATCCGATGTTCCGTCTGGACGAGACTTCGCTCGACAACGCTTTTGTGCGTATGTCCAATGGTGAGATGGCTCCGTTAAGCCAGTTCGTTACGCTGACCCGAAGCTATGGTGCCGAGTCGTTGAGCCGTTTCAATATGTATAACTCCATTGCGGTGAACGCGATGCCGGCCGATGGATACAGTACGGGAGACGCGATCAAAGCTGTGCAGGAAACGGCGGAACAGTCTCTTCCGAAAGGTTACGGCTATGACTACGGAGGTATCACCCGTGAGGAAAACCAGCAAAGCGGCACGACGATGATTATTTTCGGTATTTGCTTCCTGATGATTTATCTCATTCTAAGTGCGCTCTACGAAAGCTTCATTATTCCGTTCGCCGTTCTTTTGAGTGTGCCTTGCGGATTGATGGGTAGCTTCCTTTTCGCCCGGATGTTCGGACTGGAGAATAATATTTACCTGCAAACGGGTCTGATTATGTTGATCGGTCTGCTGGCAAAAACGGCTATCTTGCTGACGGAATATGCTGCCGAACGCCGTAAGGCCGGTATGGGACTGATTGCTTCTGCTGTCAGTGCGGCCAAAGCCCGTCTGCGCCCGATTCTGATGACGGCTTTGACGATGATTTTCGGTCTGTTCCCGCTGATGATGTCTAGTGGAGTAGGAGCTAACGGTAACCGTTCATTGGGTACGGGAGTAGTTGGCGGTATGACTATCGGTACGCTGGCACTGCTCTTTATCGTGCCGACTTTGTTCATTGCTTTTCAATGGTTGCAGGAACGTCTCCGTCCCGTACAGAGTGCCCCTACGCATGATTGGCAGATTGAAGAGGAAATCAAAGTGAGCGAGGAAGAAAAGTCCAGGGCTGGAAAAGAGTAATTCTGATTTTTAGACAGAAGAACATAAGTACAAAAGATAAAGTCGGTGTAGTCATATAATTAATGTAATCATATAATCGATGTAATTAATATAAGTATATCACCATCATTAGTTTATATCATAAATTCAGGTACAGATTAGACAGTTGCTTAATAACAGCCATCATTCGGGGAGCCATGTAATCCGCGTAATCCGTGCCTGATAATATAAGATGAGTATGCAAGAATACTTAGTTGATATAATGCATACAATCATTGTAATAGAACGTTGACAATGACTCAATATTTGTTCTTTTGTTCTTCTGTCTGAAAGATAAAATAAGCATTTAATTAGGATACAGTGAATCTGTCCTCCTCATTAGTTTATATCATAAATTTATAGTTGAATGAGAAAAATAATAATTCTGTCCGCGGCAACACTCGTTTTGAGCAGTTGCGGTATCTATAATAAATACAAACCGGTATCGGAAGTCCCCGAAGGACTTTACGGTAGCGAATCAGTTGCCGCCGCCGATACTGCAAACTTCGGCAACCTCTCGTGGCGGGAGGTCTTTACCGATCCGTCTTTGCAAAACCTGATTGATTCGGCACTCGTGCGCAACACCGATATGCAGACTGCCCACTTGCGTGTGAAAGAAGCGGAAGCTACCTTGTTGACGTCCAAACTGTCTTATCTGCCTTCTTTATTCCTTGCGCCGGAAGGAGCTGCCAGCAGCTTCGACCGTGGAAAGGCGACGCAGACTTACTCTCTGCCCGTGACCGCTTCGTGGGAGCTGGATATTTTTGGAAAAGTGACCACCGCAAAACGTCGTGCGAAAGCCGCTTACGAGCAGAGCAAGGAATATGAACAAGCCGTAAAGACACAATTGGTGGCATCCGTTGCCAACACCTATTACACTTTGTTGATGCTCGATTCGCAATATGAGATAGCCGTTGCCACCGAAGCTGCGTGGAAGGAAAGCGTGAACGCCACCCGTGCCATGAAAAAAGCCGGTATGGTGAACGAGGCGGGACTGGCGCAGACGGAGGCCACTTATTATAATATATGTACCACCGTGCTCGACCTGAAAGAGCAAATCAACCAGGCGGAGAATTCACTGGCGTTGTTGCTGGCTGAAACTCCCCATGAGATACAGCGTGGCAAACTGGGAAACCAGCAGTTGCCGGAAAACTTCTCCGTAGGTGTTCCCTTGCAGATGCTTTCCAACCGTCCCGATGTGCGTAGCGCAGAATTCTCGTTGGCGCAGGCTTTCTACACCACAAATGCCACCCGTGCCGCTTTCTATCCTTCCATCACGTTGAGTGGCAGCGCAGGCTGGACCAACAGTGCGGGTAGCATGATTGTCAATCCGGGTAAGTTTCTGGCTTCCGCCGTAGCTTCTCTGACGCAGCCTCTATTTAATAAAGGCGCCAACATCGCCCAACTGAAAATAGCGAAAGCCCAACAGGAGGAAGCCCGCCTTAGCTTTGAGCAAACCTTGCTGAATGCAGGTGTGGAAGTGAACGAGGCACTGGTACAGTATCAGACTGCCCGCGAGAAAGCCGACTACTATGACAAGCAGGTAGCCTCTTTGCAAACAGCCGCCAAGAGCACAAGCCTGTTGATGAAGCATGGCAACACCACTTATCTGGAAGTGCTGACGGCACAACAGACGTTGCTCAACGCGCAACTGTCACAAGTGGCGAACCGCTTTACCGAAATTCAGGGTGTGATTACGTTGTATCAGGCTTTGGGTGGCGGCCGTATGTAGGGAGATATGTTTAAAATAGATGGCATCCGTTACATTGACTAACATCTGGTACCTGATCATTTGAATGTTTGTGTATGAAGAGAAAGAGGTGGGCTACCCTGTGAAGGGGAACTCACCTCTTTTGTTTTAGCTGTCTATGTCATATAGGTTAAGAAGGGTTTCTTTAATTCTGTCTTTTTTTCTCTCTATATCAGAACACTCTTTTTTGTTTACCATCAGGTAAGAACTGATTTCTATAAATTCGTAATGTTCAAAACGTTCTTTACCAAATAATTGGGTAGCCATGTTTTTGTATAATCTGAACCTTTGATCGTTGGCTCTTCCTTCTATTTTGTTAGATTCTAAATCTAAACTTTGAGCACCATTTATCACAAATGAAGCTAGTGGGAATTTTTGTAAAATGAGAGGGACAATGCTGGCACAAGTCATAAATATACGTAGAGTTTCTGTATAGTTGTGCATTTTGAGAATTCGGTTATATTTATTATCGAGCTTTTTGTCTCTGGCAGCATAAAACTTGATGGCAAAAATATCATTGGTAACTTCAACCCTGACAATGTATTTTAGTCTTTGACAGATATCTTTTCTGTTTGAGTAGAACTTATAAATATATGCAAAATCAAAAGCGTCACCAACATTTGGTGACGCTTTTTGAATAAATATCATCTTATAAGGCCTTATATTATCCAGCATTACGGTACAAGTCTTATACTTGTATTTACAGGAATATTTGTTTCGTTTACACGATTCCCGTTTCCGACAATTTCTTTGAGAGACACAGTTTTATATTCGCTTATTGATTTCCATCCAAGTCTCTCACCTTTGCTCTTTTTGGTGTTGTTAGCAGCCAATGAAGCTTCTTTCTGTTTTTTTAAACTGTTTCCCATAATTAATGTCTCCTTTAGAGCTATGCCCCAAATATCTGTTTTGGAACGTAATAATGTTATTACTCCGCAAAAATAACAAATATATTTGCAAGAGAGGGTGGCTGATTGTGGATTGATGAGTGCTTTTAACTTCTTTTGTCTAATTACTCTATAACTCTTCGATCATGCTTAAAGGTAAATCAGTACATTCGGCAATAGATTGGTTGTCTATCCCTTTGGCTTTCATATTCCGCGCTATTTGTAGTTGGGCTTTTTGGGCGCCTTCTTTTATCCCTTTCTCCATCCCTTCTTTCATCCCTTTTTGTTCAGCTGCATCCATTGTCACCAAATAATCGCGGTACACCTTGACGCTATTGTCGTATCGCTCCCTGTCTTCCGGAGACATGGAAGCCACATCAGCGATATCTTCCAATTTCTCGAAGACAGCTTTTCGTGCCTTCAACGGCAAGATAGGTCGATCTGAAATCTTATTTCCACTCATTCGGGCGTTCTATTACATATCCGTTTGGTAGCTGCACTTTTTGGGGCAATATATGTTTCTTGAATATATTAAAAGCGCCATCAAGTTTACGTGTGCCATCACTTAGGTTCGATAAATTAGATGAATATCTGTTAGGAGGAAAATATACATAGACCTTTTGTAACGGGTTAAATTCTCTTATCAGCTCTACAGGTGGTATTAAATCGCTGTCTGCTGATACAATGATAGCAATGTCACAGCGCTTTTTATAGGCGTCCGACAGAATCTTTGTAGCTATTCGTACATCTGTCTCTTTTTCTTCAAAAGAATGAATGATACCACCACAATAACGGCATTTAATCTCTTTTTTGAGGTATTTACCCAATATCAAGTTAAATTTAGGGTTGCATTTGTTTGCTTGAAATAGTTTATCTTGCCTATCGTGTTTGCCTGCATCTGTTGGACGAGCTGAAAAATAATTGACTTCTACCAATTCTTGATAGGGCTTTAGAAAACTATTAAAGAAGCTGACTAAATCCAGCCAATAACACATTTTCCATTTTTTGGACTTCAGCCCGTAATAGAAATTAAAACCGTCTACATAGACTATTACTTTCTTTTTGTCTTCCATAGCGTTATATATAAAAAAACCCATCTTTAATTGATGGGTCAGCCTTAGTATTTCTCAACTAAGGGGGGTAATTTGTACCACAAAGGTACAAATCTTTTTTAGAATAACAAATTGATAGGTTCTTTTTCTTCCTTTTTATGATTTACTTTATTCTTTGGTTTCTCGAGTTACAAATACTGGCTCTACAAGTCGAGGCCTTTTCCTTGTATGATAAAGATGCGATAGTTCTTGGTTTTCTATCTTTCTTTGCCTGAATTTATGATATAAACGAATGATGATGGCATGTTTCGTTTTTATATTCAGACTTTTTCCCGGTTTATCTTCCCCTGATTAGCTTTTTCAGTGTCCCGTTGTATGTGTTTTCAAATTCCGTCGGATGATTGAGCGCCCAAAGAATGTAATCACCCGGTTCGTTCTTTTTGAGCAGGGTAGGGCGGTATTGGGAACTAAGGATTTTCCATAAAATCCCGCCGGGACCTCCCAGTTCTTTACGTCGGGCAAGGGCGGCAATCGCTTTCACTGTCTGTTCGTTCCGGATACCGATTGTTTGCATATTTAGTAGAAGTATAGCTTCCGATCCCCCTCCCGTTTGCATCCCTTCCGAAATCGTTTTCGGAGCTGTTTCTAAGACCGTTTTCGGAGCTGTTCCCGGAGCTGTTTCAGAAATTGTTTCAGAAACCGTCTCCGCAATAGATTCCGTTTTTTCTCTTCCAATCGATTTATCCAAAGACAAACCCTCTACAACGACAGGCGAAGCCTGAAAAACGCTGTTTGACGGAACGGGCGGCATTATCCTCTCATTCTCTTTTTGGCATTTTCCTTGTCTCTCTGTCTCTTTGTCTTTTTTGATTTCAGATTTGATCTCATTTTCCATATCCATTTCCTGTTTACCTTTGATATCTGTATCCGTTTCCTCTTTTGTTTGTGGCATTGTTGTAGCAAAATCATGGGATTCTGTTACATCTTTAAAATCTTCCTTGATAAGCCAGAAATGTTCCAGAGGTAATTTGTATTTTCTCCGGCTGTCGGTGATGATTTTATGATATTGTTCCTGAATGGCCTGTGAGGTCAATACACCGTACTCCTTATATATAAGATCGTCGAACAGCCCCACCGCCAGGCAATCATCAATGATGGCCTGCATTTCCTCCTCCTCGCAACACGCTTCCTGGGCGATGTCGAAGAGCGTGTCTTTGTTCCACGAAATATAATAACCTTTCTCTTTATAAATGAGGCAAAGCAGTGAAGTGAGCGCAGCAATCCCTGCCGCATGGTGGCGACAGGAGATGCGGCGTACTTTTCTGTCCTGCAAAAAATTGACATCGAGGGGAAAATAATCTAATCCGGGTTTGGAAATGCGGGCCATGATGATAAATTACTGATTGTAAATAATTGATAATAAATAACTGATAATTATTGAATAAACTCCGCTTTTACATCGAAGCAGGGGCAGGATTTTATATACTCGTTCGGTGAGATAATACCGTCTCCATTAAGATCGGGACTGGTGTCCCGATGTCCTATCACCTGTTGCAGAGAAGGGAAGACAAGGCGCAAATCTTCTACCAGCCGGACAAGTGCTTCACGCTGCGCTTCCGTTCGTGTGTCGGCAGGCCGACCGTTCTTGTCCAGTCCGCCAATGTAGCAGATACCGATAGACCGATGATTCCATCCCGTGCAATGCGCTCCGTCGAGGGCAACATCCCTTCCCGGTTCAACCGTGCCGTCGAGACGAACGACGAAGTGATAACCGATAGAACGGAAGCCGCGTTGACGATGCCAGCGGTCGATGTCGGCAGCGGTAAAATCCTGTCCCGCACGAGTGGCGGAACAGTGGATGATGATGGTGTCTCTCATTGTGAAATCCTCCTTTCTTGTTTGCGTATAGTAGGGGAGGTGAATCCGAAGGCGGCAGCCTCCTCTGCAGACAGTTGACGGTAATATTGCTTTGTCACCGAGTGGTGCACCGGAGTGAAGGGAGCGTGAATCGGTGGTACAGCCGTATCCGTTATTGCCAATGAGTTTAAAAAGACAGGCAGTTGTGATAAAGCCGATGAATTGGCAAAGGGAACTTTCATGAAATCGTTTCCCCGATGTTGCCTTGCACGTAGGTTATGTAGCCATACACGATCCGGATGTTTCAGTTGCAGGATGAGCCAGTGTTGGTGTGACGGTTTCAGACGTTCCTCTCTGCCCATTTCTTTCATAGACGGATAGGCACGTAAAATGATTCCTTTCGCATCCGTTACGGCGCAGGGAGTTTTGCGGGAACCTGTTCCGGTGGGGCGTAATCCTGTGCGGATGGCGTGCATCGTGTTGGTGTATGCATCGCACCATTCAAGGTTTGACACGTGGTTGTTCATCGTGTTTCCGTCAAGGTGGTTTATTTGCGGCAGATGTTTCGGGTTCGGAATAAATGCTTTGGCAATTAAGCGGTGGACGTTGTAATCGGTACAAATTCCTTTATTCAGGAGTGATACCGTTTCATAACCGGTTCCGATGATTTTAGTGCAAAGAATTAACTTCGATTTGCCCTTGAAACTCAATACCCGCCCATGATCTGAAATCATATAGTCGGGGTTTTCTTCAATAAATCTCCAATTTTCCATACTTGATACTGATAAATGTTAATAAAATTATACTCTGTTAAAAAATAGTCGCTTCTCTGAATTTGGCAAGGAGAAACGGCGTTTCCTGCATCTGTTAAACGGCGCTTCCTAGTGTGGAAAAGCGGCGTTTCTTGTATGTGTTAAACGGCGTTTCTTGCTGTCTTCATCTTGCTCTGTACGAGGTTCGAGCCGTTCGGCACAGTGAATGAGAAATTCTAATTCTTCTCGGCAACCTTGAATCGCTTCTTGCAGGGAGTCTACATTATACTGTCTGCAAAGAGCTTCCCACTCTTTTCGTTCTTACTGATTCATTCCTTTTTCTTGTAGGTTCATTTTCTTTTTCAGTAGATTCATTCTTTTTCCTGCAGGTTCATCCTTTTTTCCTGTAGATTCATTCCACTTCGATATCCAGAAAATTTTCAGCATGAAAGGTGCGCCAGCCTTTGGCATCGATGTCGTAATAGACGACAAATGTGTTCTCCGGTTTTGGTGTGTACGGGCGGCGGAAACTATGTTCGTAGCCGATGAGTGTGCCGGTGGCACGACGGATGGTTCCATCCTGCTTGGTATATCGGAAACAGACGTTTCCGTGATGCATTTGTCGGATAAGCTTTCCTATCCGGTGAGCCGTGACGAGTGCATCGTGCCGGCTCATGCCATTACTTTGCCGGATGACAGCGGCCTGCTTCATAAGCCGTATCCGTTGAAGTGAATGATTCTTTTTGATTTCAGTCATTTTTTTTATTCGGTTTATTTTTGATTACGGTGGCAAAGGTAGAAGATGAGTTGCGTAAAGGTTGTCCAAGCTTGACGCATAAAAAAAGAATGGATACGAATGTGTCATGCTTGAATGAGTCGATGCATTAAAAGATTCGACCTGTTTTTTTTGATTATGTCAGTTGGGTAGAAAATGGGTACCTCCAAATCTATCCATATTTAAATTTATTCATGGAATAAGAACGAATGTGTCATGCTTGAACACAAATGTTAAAAGAAATATCGGACTTTTGTGGAATAATATAAAAATAAATTATGAAAAAGGAAAGCAAGAAATTTAAAGTAAAAAGTAGAGATAAACAGAGTAAAACAACCGGTGTCCGTCATAGTGACGACGATGTGAAGAAAGCGGTGGTGGATCGTATTTTTAAGATAGAACAGTTGAATAATATTCCGGAAAGATATGTGGCGAACCATTCGAATTGTTCGCGCTCTTCAATAGGACGTATGTGTAAATGTAAATTTGACGGTCAGAGTCCTATCCCCGATTGGACAACTATTCATAATTATTCTGCTTGTATCATTGGAAAGTCTGAATTTATTCCCGGATTTCCCGAAGTGTTGTGTCATGTTTTAAATCTAATTGTTGACGATTCGGCAGATATAGACTGCACGGTGGATAATGACTGCCATATAGACATTGAAATTCGATTTCATACCTCCAAAAAACTGGTTAAGGATCCTATGGAAAAGGAAGGAGATAGGGAGAAAGAGGAACAATAAAAAGTAGAATTAAAGACGAAAATAGAAGGAATGGACTAATGATTACCAAGTTCTTGATGAACTTGGTACATTACTAATCACGAACTTTCCATCAAGGTCAGTGGTAGTTCCGATAGATGTACCTTTAATTACAACAGATGCCCCTATGACAGGTTGATTGTCTTCCTCGGAGAAGACAACGCCTGTTACCTTTTTAGAGGTTTGGGCAATTGTCAGGCTAATGCTTGCTAATAAGCAAGTTAATAACAGCGTTAGTTTTCTTTTCATATAGTTTTTATATAGTAGAATAGTCTGTTTTGTTATTTAATTATTTGCAAAAGTAAGCACATTTTTAGAAAAACAAAGAAAAATATGAAAAAAAATGCGAAATTGAACTGTATAGACAAAATACTATTGATGAAAAAGAAATGCAGATGAAACGAGTGTGTAAAAGTGAATTTCTATGCCTTTGTGATGGTTGATAATTCAAAAGAAGTTTCTTTTTGATATTTAAATGTGATAAAATAGCCTGATAAGATGTTTAATAACACATGAAAAATCATTAATTAGCATCTATCGGTAGAAAAAGGATAGTTTTCGGGAAGATTATGAATTTCGTGACCGTTATCTTTTATATTGTCACTTGGAGTTCAGGATAAAAGCTATTTGGGAACTGGAAAGGTCATTATATAAAAGATATTTTCTACCTCTTCAGTAAACCGGTAAAAGACGAAAAAAGTAGATTAAAGGCAAAAAAAGAAGATTATTTTTATCTTATAGTTCCGCATTTGTTTGCTTGTATTCTCTTTAGGTATCTTCTTTTTTATGTTTATTAAAGACTTTATATTTAGATATTTGCGGAGGAATGGGCTATGAAACGTATAAGTTCATCAAGAACTTTGCGAATCACCTATGTCGGCATGAAGCCGCAGGATGTTCCTATTAAGCCGGGGACAATCAAGGTGATGATGAAATCCGACTCCGAAGTATTGCAGGAAGTGGTGGTGACCGGTATGCAAAAGATGGACAAACGCCTGTTTACGGGAGCCACCAAACAATTGGATGCCGATAATGTGAAACTGGACGGTCTGCCCGACATCAGTCGCGGCTTGGAAGGTCGTGCGGCAGGAGTTTCCGTTCAGAACGTTTCGGGTACTTTCGGTACCGCTCCTAAGATTCGTGTGCGCGGTGCTACTTCCATTTACGGAAGTTCCAAGCCCCTTTGGGTAGTAGACGGAGTGATTCTTGAAGATGTCATCGACGTAGGTCCTGACGATCTTTCCTCCGGTGATGCGGAGACATTAATCAGTTCCGCCATAGCCGGGTTGAATTCCGACGACATCGAGAGCTTTCAGATATTGAAAGACGGATCGGCGACTTCCATTTACGGTGCACGTGCGATGGCAGGCGTGATTGTGGTCACCACCAAAAAAGGCCGTGCCGGAGTCAGCAAAATCAGTTATACCGGTGAGTTTACCACCCGTGCCATACCCAGTTACAAAGAATTCAATATCATGAATTCGCAGGAACAGATGGGTATCTATAAAGAGATGGAGCAGAAAGGCTGGCTGAACAGTGCCGACCTTTTCCGTACCAAAGACACGGGAGTGTACGGTCGTATGTATCGTCTCATCGACGAGTATAATAACAGCAACGGCCAGCGCGGACTTCTCAACACCCCCGAATCCCGCAATGCTTATCTCCGTGAAGCGGAAATGCGTAACACCGACTGGTTCGACGTGCTTTTCACCAATGCCATTTCGCAGAATCATTCCGTCAGCGTCACCGCCGGAACGGAAAAATCATCCTTCTATGCCTCGTTGAGCGCTATGCTCGATCCGGGCTGGTACAAGCAGAGCAAAGTGAAGCGTTACACAGCCAACGTAAACACCACCTATAATCTTTATAAAAACCTGTCGATCAACCTGATTTCTAACGCTTCCTACCGCCAGCAAAACGCACCGGGAACGATGAGCTCTACCCTCGACATCGCTTCCGGAAAGATGTCACGCGGGTTCGATATCAACCCTTATTCTTACGCGCTCAATACGAGCCGTACGCTCGACCCGTCTGCGGATTATATCAGTAACTATGCTCCATTCAACATTCTTCACGAATTGGATAATAACTACATCGAAATCAATATGGTAGATGTGAAATTTCAAGGCGAGCTGAAATGGAAAGTGATTCAAGGGCTTGAATTGAGTGCCCTCGGAGCGGTGAGATACCAGACCTCGTCGCAGGAACACAACGTGCTCGACGATGCCAACCAAGCCGTTGCCTACCGTACCGGTATGGACGACGCCACCATCCGCGAACAAAACGGATTGCTTTATAAAGACCCCGACAATCCATACGCCCTGCCTATCACCCTGCTGCCCGAGGGGGGAATCTACCAGCGTCAGGACCGCCGTATGTTGGGGCTCGATTTCCGCGGAACCCTCTCATGGAATCACCTTTTTGCCGAAAAACACATCACTAACTTCTTTGCCGGTATGGAAGTGAACAGTCTTAAAAAGGCATATTCTTCCTTTCAGGGCTGGGGAATGCAATATTCGATGGGGGAAATTCCTTCCTACGTCTATCAGTTTTTCAAGAACGGAATAGAGTCCGGTTCGCGTTATTACAGTCTGGGGCACTCCGAAACCCGCAGCATTGCGAGCTTTCTCAACGCTACCTATTCTTATGACGGGCGTTACACGCTCAACGGAACTTTTCGTTATGAAGGAACCAACCGCATGGGGCGCAGCCGTTCGTCACGCTGGCTGCCCACGTGGAACTTGTCCGGTGCGTGGAACGTGCATGAGGAAGCTTTTTTTAAAGCGCTCCAACCCACTCTTTCCAACCTGACTCTGAAAGCTTCTTACTCTCTTACTGCCGATCGCGGTCCGGCGGAAGTAACCAATTCGCAAGCCATCATCCGCAGTTTCTCTCCCTATCGTCCTTTTACCGATATTCAGGAAACGGGACTTTACATCGAGGACATCGAGAACAGCGAACTCACCTACGAGAAAAAGCATGAACTGAACATCGGCATCGACCTCGGTTTGCTCGAAAACCGGATCAATTTCTCTGCCGACTGGTATCAGCGCAACAACTATGACCTGATCGGTGTAGTTCCCACGCAGGGAGTGGGCGGTTTCATCAACAAATATGCCAACGTAGCCACGATGAAATCCCACGGTGTGGAGTTCACCCTTTCCACCCGCAACATTCGCACGAAAGATTTTTCGTGGAATACGGACTTTATCTTCTCCTACGCCAAAAATGAAGTGACCCAACTGAAAGGACTCACCAGCATGATGGAACTGGTATCCGGCAACGGTTTCGCCCGTGAAGGCTATCCCGTGCGCGGACTGTTTTCCATCCCTTTTGCAGGGCTCGACGCGGACGGTATTCCACAGTATCTGATTGACGGAAAACTGACCACTACCGGTGTCAACTTTCAGGAACGGGAGAAACTTGATTATCTGAAATATGAAGGTCCTACCGACCCTACTGTCACAGGAAGTTTCGGTAACGTATTCACTTACAAAGGCTTCAAACTGAATGTCTTTATGACCTATTCTTTCGGCAACGTAGTTCGACTGGACCCTGTGTTCAACTATAAATACTCCGACCTCACCGCCATGCCGCGTGAGTTTAAGAATCGTTGGACGGTTTCCGGCGATGAGGCGAAAACCAATATACCAGTGATTATAAGCGACCCGCAATATCAGGCGAATACCTCGCTCTATCTTGCTTACAATGCTTACAACTACTCTACGGAGCGTATTGCCAAAGGCGATTTCATCCGTATGAAGGAAATATCACTGATGTATGAGTTCCCGAAAAGCTGGATTGCTCCTGCCAAAATCTCCAACTTGTCGCTCAAGTTGCAGGCCACCAACCTCTTCCTGATTTATGCCGACAAGAAACTAAACGGGCAGGACCCGGAATTTGTGAATACCGGCGGTGTAGCATCGCCCGTACCCCGCCAGTTCACCCTCACCCTGCGCCTGGGACTGTAAGTAAAGAATAGAGAATCAACCTAAAAACATACGAGAGATGAAGAAAAAGATAAACCATATACTCCCTGCACTGGTACTGACCGCAAGTTTAGGTCTGACCACCGTCTCCTGCAACGGCTTTCTGGACGAAATGCCGGACAACCGTACGGAGTTGAACACCGACCAGAAAATAGCCAAACTGCTTGTATCGGCGTATGCCGACGTGTCGCCCAACGAACTGTTCGAGCTTTACAGCGATAACTCTGATGATAGTGGCCCTACCTACGGTTACTACAAGCTTTCCGAACAAGAGTGCTACCACTGGCAAGACACCAAGGAAGAATATCAGGACACGCCCAATTCTCTTTGGGGAGGTTACTACAGCGCAATAGCCGCCGCCAATATGGCGCTCAATGCCATCGAAGAAAAAGGAAATCCGGCGTCACTCGACCCACAGAGAGGTGAAGCGCTCGTGTGCCGTGCCTACTGTCATTTCATGTTGGCGAATATCTTCTGCAACGCCTACGACACTCATGCCTCCCAATCTTTAGGAGTGCCTTATATGGAAGAGGTAGAAACCACCGTATCTCCCCGTTACGAACGAGGCACGTTGGAAGAAGTGTACCGAAAAGTGGAGCGTGACCTCCTCGAAGGGATCGACTTGATTTCGGACGACAGCTACTCTGTACCCAAATATCACTTTACCCGTAAAGCCGCTTATGCCTTTGCCGCCCGTTTCTACCTTTATTATATGAAGCCCGATTTTTCCAATTGCGACCGTGTGATTGATTTTGCCACCCGTGTATTGGGGACTAATCCTGCCGATCTGCTGCGCAACTGGGAAGCGTTGGGTAATCTTTCCGTGAACGGAAACGTGCAGGCAGATGCCTATATCGCCTCTTCCAATGAAGCCAACCTGTTGATAAGCAGCACCGTTTCCAACTGGGGAGCAATCGGGAGTGACTATCTGATAGGTCCGCGTTACTTCCACAACCAGACGCTCGCTACCAGCGAAACCTGTCTGTCTTCAGGATTGTGGGGCAGTTCGGATTATTTCTATCTGAAACCTTTCTCCACCAACGGGTTTGTTGCCAGTATCCTGCGCAAGAGCGGGCTTTATGAGGGCACATACCTTTATTATATGCCGGTTTTGTTTTCTACGGACGAAACCTTGCTTTGTCGTGCCGAAGCATACGCGCTGAAGAAAATGTATGCCCAGTCGGCAGCCGACATCACGAGTTGGCAACGTGCCTATACCCGCAACAAATCGGTGCTGACACCCGAACAGATCAACACCTATTATGATAGGATGAGTTTTTATACTCCCTTCACGCAACAAACACCGAAAAAGAAACTGGCCCCCGACTTTACGATTGAAGAGGGAATGCAGGAAAACTTCATCCATTGTATTCTGCATATCCGTCGTATCACCACCCTGCACGAAGGGATGCGCTGGCCCGACATCAAGCGATATGGCATCCTGATTTATCGCCGTGACATGGCCAACCAGCGTGTCACCGACGAAATGCCTCCGAACGACTTGCGTTATGCAATCCAAATTCCGCGGAGTGTGATCGTGGCGGGTATACAACCTAACCCGAGAAGAAATTAACAAAGAAAAAAGTGGAAGTTATGAAAAAACAGCTCATTTATTTTTTGCTTGCCCTTACCGCAGTCTGCCTGGGAGCTTGCAACAATGACGACGAAATAGATACTGCGCACAGCATTTTCTCCACCGAGCCGGTGGAGAGGAACGCTTTCGACGATTGGTTGCTCGACAACTACACATATCCCTACAACATCGATTTCATGTATCGCATGAAGGACATCGAAAGCGACCATAAATACAATCTTGTACCTGCCGATTATGATAAAGCGGTGGCACTGTCCAAAATCATCAAGCACGTCTGGATGGACGCTTATGTAGAACTGGCTGGAATCGATTTTCTCCGCGTATACGTGCCTAAAACCTTTCATCTCATCGGATCGCCTGCTTACGAAAGTAGCGGGAATATGGTACTCGGTACGGCAGAAGGCGGAAAGAAAATCACGCTTTACAACGTGAACGACCTCAACGTGAAGAAAATCAATATCGAAAAACTGAACAACTATTACTTTGAAACGATGCACCATGAATTCGCTCATATCCTGCACCAGAAACGGAACTTCGACCCTTCTTTCAACCGGATCTCGGAGGGGAAATATGTGGGAGCCGACTGGTACTACTACATGACTGCAGAGGGAGCCATGCCCCGTACAAACGATATAGCGTGGCCCGACGGCTTCGTGACCGCCTATGCCATGAATCAGGCGAACGAGGATTTCGTGGAAAACATAGCCATGTACGTCACCCACACGCAGACCTACTGGGATAATATGTTGAGGGCTGCCGGAGAAACGGGTGCAGCCACTATCAATAAAAAGTTTACGATTGTTTACAACTATATGCGCGACACTTGGGGAATCGACTTGAACGAACTGCGTAAAATCGTGCTGCGTCGTCAGCAAGAGATTACCGAAATTGACTTGAGTACGATTCAATGAGTATGAATTTTAATTATACATTATCACTATGAAGAAGAATATAACGAAATACCTCTTGCTGGCTCTTGCCTGTCTGGGCTTGCAGTCATGCCTCTTTCAGGAGGAGAACTACTTTGACGATTCGTCTGCCAATCGTGCCACAGCCGATGTGAGTCGATGCGGCGAACTTTTGAAAGGAGCACCGAATGGCTGGGTGATGGAATATTACGTCGGCAAGGATTATTCGCTTGGAGGCATCACCCTGCTTTGCAGGTTTGATGGTCAGCGGGTGACAATGGCTTCGCAGATGTCGGAAGCAGATGAGACGGTCAGTTCGCTCTATAGCGTTAAGTCGGAACAGGCGACGATGTTGTCATTCGATACCTATAATTATCTGGTGCATTATTTCGGGCAGCCGCAGGGAAGTATGTCTGACGACCCGAACGGGACGCTCGGAGGCGACTACGAATTTATTATTTCGAGTGCTTCTGCCGAGCGTATCGAACTGAAAGGCAAAAAATACGGCAACCGGATTGTGATGAAGGCACTTACCGAAGACCAGACGTGGAAGCAATATCTCACCAAAATTAAGAAGGTGGAGGACGATGCTTTCTTTTATGAATATGACTTACTGATGGACGGACTCTACACAGGACAAATGATTCGCAGCAACTATACGTTTATCGTGACTTATTACGACGAAATAGGAAAAGTGCATCAGAAAACCGTGCCTTTTATGTTTACCGCCGACGGACTACGTTTCCATGAACCGGTAACGATAGACGGGCAGACGATGCAGAATTTTGTCTGGAAGAACGAGCTTATCAGCTTTGTCTGTACCGACGAAGGGGCTACGGGAGTCAAACTGGCGGGTGTCTACACTGCCGGGTATCAAAGCTATGATTATTATCCGGGCACTTATCAGATGGATTTTTACCGCCTGAACGATGAAACGGGACAACTGGAAGTGGCCTCGCAGGAAGTCCGGCTATTGAAGAACGAAGACGGGAAGAGTTACTGGCTCAAAGGGTTGGAATATGATATTCTGGTGATGTATGACAAGCCGCGCGGCGGACTTTCTGTCTCCCCGCAGCTTCTCAAAAAGGTGCAGGGCGGATATGTTTATCTGGCTATGTGGGACGTAATGAACGATTATGTGCTCCGTGGTGAGTCTATCGGACTGATTAGCTATGCTACCACTAACGGCATTTACCTGGTGGACAATGGAGTCTGGATGGGGGAAGTTTCCGGATTCATCTTCGGAGTGTACAACTCGCAGGAGGAGGACGCAGCTTTCATCGGATACACGGATGCAGTTGCGTCAATCAGATTGGTAAAAAAACAATAGAAGAATAGTATGATGAACAAGTTATTTATGATAGTAGTATCCGTATGCTGCCTGCTGATGACAGCGTGCGGCACGGAAAACGATGAAACGCCGCAGGGTTTCCGCATTGTGGACACGGATGTCGATCTGGTTGCCGGTGGTGGAACGGTGGAAGTGGCTTTACAGGCTGCCGGAGAACTGACGGCTGTTTCCGGTGCGGACTGGTGCAGGGTGATCGAAGTGACAAACGAGAAAATCACATTACTCGCCAGGGCTAATTATGAATATGTGTCACGTGCCACGCAAGTGACCGTAAGCGATGGTAGCAACGAACAGAAGATTGTGGTGACACAGGCTGGTAATATTTTTGCGCCCGATACCGACCAACAGGTTTTGCGGCTCGGAAATGCTCCTTCACAGACTGTGGTGCGGGTCAACAGTTCGTTTGATTTCAAGGTGAGTATACAGAAAGGAGTCGATTGGGTGGAAGTCCCTACAGCCTCGAAAGAGGAAGGCTTCCTGCTCGTACTGAAAGAGAACAAAACCGGAAATCCGCGTGTCTGCCAACTGATGGTCAGTACGAATGAGGGACGGAAGTTTTTCTATTATGTCTACCAGTATGAAGCGAGTGACTTGCTCGGAGCATGGAGGGACAGCCAGATTTATGTGAAATGGGATACGAAAAAGATAGATAAGGCATATCGTCTCTCGGCTACGGAGGTGACGAAAGATGCGGAAGGTGATGGTTATACGATCAATATGTCGTTAGTCGGTACTCCGGTGGCACCGTATCTGAAAGATCCCTCGAAGGCCACGATTTCATTGCAGGCAACCTACGAGGATGGAGCTTTTGTGGTTCCTATCGGCGCAGCGCAAAAAGATTTTGTCCTGACGCAGGAGGTGGATGAAACAGCCAATAGTGCAATGAACAGGACAGCTGATGACACAGCACTGGAAGAGGATGTCGTTTTACAAACATTATACGGCTTTTCCGTAGCAGCTTCCTCCAACATTTATGCGAAAGGTAATTTCGGATTTGCTCCTGTGCTTTATCAGGATGGTTCTATCGGGATGAGTTATCAGGATGTAGCCGGTGCGCCGGAGAGCGGGTGTTATCTTGCGATAGCACTGTTCGACGGACAGCAGTTTTCTACGGCAGCATTGAAAGACTATATTCTTTTCCCTGACATTGCGCTCTTTAAATAGTTGGAAACTTGCAACTTATGAATCAACCGGATATAACGTTTCCGGAATAGATGTATGAAGAAAAGAACTACCGTTGTGAAACGGAATGAGAGGTTAATAACTCTCTCTTAATTTTAACTTTACATATATGACAGGCGGGGAGGACTACCCGTGTGGAAAACGGGAGTTTTTTTCCCGGGATTACCCCGCCTTTTTTATTGCCTCCAGGGGGACTACGGAAGTTCTTTTTAATGTTGTAACGATATAAAATAACTCTTATATGGATAAAAAATTAATGAATTTATTAGGTGTCTGGCTGTTCGCTGTTGCGTCTGTATGTGCGTTGACCGCTTGCAGCGACAATGACACAGAAAATCCGGAGGGCGAAAAAACCGGCGGAGAAAATGGAAAACCGACTCCTGAAACCGTAGAGTTTATCAACTCCAACCTGGTGTACTGGGGAGATGAAGACGGAGTGGGGACGGATCACTTTGTACTCACTCTTTATACGGATATGGAAGTGGATGCTGCCGGTAATCCGATAGGGCCGGGCAAGATAATGGCGTTCAGCCTGAACGTTCCTCCGTTTGCTTCCGGAACCACGGAGTTTCCGCTTCCCGAAGGAACCTTTGATGCGGCACCGAACGGATACACGTTTAATGAATGGACATTCAACCTTGGATACATGAACCAGATGGATCTGCCGACCGGAAAAGTGGAAGTGCCTGCCGGTACTTTCTATGGTGACGTGAAAGCGTACTCCACAAGTGTTGATGCCGACCTGCTATCCGGAGGTAAAATGACTGTTAAACGGAGTGACGGCGGCGAATATACGATTAGTGGTACGTTGGTAGGTGACTTGTCGCTCAAACGTTATTTCACCTACACGGGAAAACTGACTACTATCGACCGTCACGAAAGCACGGAAGAAACTCCGAACTCTACGCTGACCACCGATCTCGCCCTGAACGAATGGACACAAGCCCGTCTGCAAGATAAGGGCGATTCTTATTACCTGCAAGATGAATCGTGCCGGGTAGTCGAACTTTACCTGGCAGAAGAGGGGATAGGACTTGCCGAAACATGGCCGACAGGCAACGGAAGAGTGCTGAAAGTGGAATTCTTTGTAGAATGGGCTACGGATGTGACACAAGGTATTCCGGCTGGTACGTATAAGGTAGTGGCACGTGACGAAGAGTCGAAGGGTATTCCGCGCGAATTCCTGAAACCGGGAGGTATTGCTTCGGGTTATCCCAATGTATTTACATATCCGCAGGGAACCTGGTACGAGAAAATATCCAACGGAACCATGAAAGAATATGCACGTATAGACAGCGGAACGATGACCGTGGCACGCGATGGGGACAAACATACGCTGACCATAGACTTTATCGATTGTGATAAAGCACACCCGCATCATGTGCGTAGCACCTTTTCGCAGGATACTCCCATCAATGTGTTCGGCTATCATCCGTAAATCAGAACGGAGCGCCTCATTTGGGTGATGGCGTTATCTGTCCGATAGCATTGTTTTTTCAATTATACGATTTTATAATTAACCCCAAAAACGAAAGATATGAAAATTAGATTTATTTCCTTTTTCTTATTCATGTTGGCCATGAGTTGTTTTATGGCATGTAGTAGCGATGATCCGGCACCCGATCCTGAACCGGAGCCTGAACCGGAACCGGTGGAAACGGTTAATACGTATACGTACAAAGATAAGACGGTACAAGCGAAATCGGTATCTTGCTTTGAACAGGAAGGTATTGTATACGTATGTATGAGTCCGTTGCAAAGTTTGGAAACGATGGAAGACTTTATGAACAGCGGTAAGGAATATATAATGTTGGGAGTGGATAAAAAACTGGTAGGCACTCCGGTCACGGTAGGTAATTCTGATAACGACAATTATGCGTTTTACTACATGGATGCCGACGGAGAGGCGATTGTCGCCGTTAGCCCTGATGGATGGGAAGACGTGTTGACGCAGGGAAAGATCACCGTGACAATGGTACCGGGAGAAAATGAAACATCGGCCGTGAAAGCTGTTTTCGACTTTACACTGAAAAGTGGCGGCAAATTTACGGGTGAGGCGGATTGCGTTTACAAAGCTCCGGAAAAGCTTCCGAGTGAATATTCTTTTGGGGACGAGGTGCGCCCGTTGAAGTCGGTTGTCGCTACCACGCTGGGAGGTTTCCAGTATGTTTATTTAAGCCCGGAGACCGGGTTGACTACGGTAGAGGATATATCTGATGCCGAATATCTGATGCTGGCCATTACTCCCGAAATGATCGGACAAGAAATTGATATAACCTCTAGTGGAGACGCGGAGTATGCTTTCTATAATATGACAAACTTGGGAGCCGATGATATTGATGCAGTAGATCCTTACGGATGGTCTGAACTATGTTCGGCTGGTAAGCTCAAAGTAGAAAAGACAGATGAAAGCGTGAAAATAACCTTCAGCTTTACGTTGCTTTCGGGTGACAAGTTCAAAGGCTCTTATGAAGGTAGTTACACTGATATAAAGCAAAGTACTACCAATATTTTGACTTTGAATGGAGAAAGTACGCGTGACATCAAGGCTACCTTTTATGAAAAGACCAATGAAGGAGTTGCCTTGTATCTCACTCCGTCAGGGATTTCATCTGCTGCAGATCTGAATAATGTAAATACATATTACGTACGTCTTTTTGTTCCGAATACAGGGCTGGACGGACAGGAAGTAGATATAACAACTACGAATCTGGCTTTTGAGTTTACTTATTATAATCCGTATGATGAAGAAAGAATCGAAGTTTCTAAAGGACATCTGGAAGACGCGGCAGGTACATTCAGCGTGTCGAAATCGGCAGATAATGAATACTCGTTGACGCTCGACCTCAAATATTTGGGAGATAATAGTCTTAAAATATCGGGCAACTACAACGGTACTTTCAAAGTATATGATACGACGATCCCGAATCAATATCAGTTGGGGGCGGGCGGCACTCCGGTGACTATCCAGTCGGTAGTGGTAGATAAGACGGATGTGGATATTTGCGTTATTTATATTTCCCGGCAGGCAGGTATCACTACCGTAGCCGGAATGTCGGCAGCGGATGCGGTGGTACGTGTGCCGAAGAGCATGATGGAGGGAGCTGTTCACGGATTTTCCGGTAGCGCGGAAAATGCGAAGATATCGATCGCCTACGAAGGAGTCACTTATAATCAGGCTAATACGACGAACGGTCATTTGGCTGCAGGCGGCAATGCTTCTGTGGCTCTTCAAGGGAGTGAAATTGAAATGACATTCAATATTTTCTCTATTGTACAGTACGATAATAGCAGCTTGTCCGGTTACTATAAGGGGGCGACGACCGTAATAGAATAATGATTAAATGAAGTATATTCATGAAGAAAATTTTACTGAAATATTTGAACCTGTTTGCTTTGTCGGGGCTACTGTTGGCTTTCGTCGGATGCAGCGACGATAATGATTCGGTAACTCCCGGACCGGGCGTGGAGGAAGTGCCTTCCATCGGTACTTATTCTTTTCGGGGAGTGGCGAATAATATTGTGTCCGGTGTGGCTTCTGTGGATGGGGACTATTTAACTTGTGTTCTTTCGCCGGAAAAGATGGAGGAAGGAAAGGCTGATACTTATTTTGTTTTTTCTCTTCATTTGTATTGGGAAGGGCAGGTGGTGGATGCTTCTTCGCTCTATCACAACGACCAGTATGTTTTTATCTACGAAGATCCAATTTATTATTACTCGCAGTATAAAAAGGTCACAGGGACGTTTTATGTGCAGCGTAACAGCGAAACGAATGTAACTGTCAAACTGAATCTGCGGCTTCATGACGGTGTCCGTTTTAAAACGGAGGTCACTGCCGATTTAATGAAACCGTCGGGAGAAGAACCCTCGGAATAAAGCGGCTTCGGGTGATATTCTTGCCCGGTTATGAATTTATCTTTTAGACGCGGATAACGGACGCGGATTTTTAAATAGCTGTGCAGCTTTAAAAATCCGCGTCATCCGTGTCTAAAAAATTACTTGTAGGCTGAAGGGAAATCCTGCTCGGACACTACGATGGCAAATAGCCATTTAAATCACTCTATTTTCATTCCTTTCCGTGCCGTATTTGTTTTTTAGGGTTCTCCCAAAAACTTGAAGAATAGTCCAACTTGAGCCGGAGTAAGTAAGATTGCCTTTTCGCTGTAGCCGGTTTGGGCGAGTGCGGCTTGTAATGCCGTATTTTGGGCAATCCAACTGCGGAGGGTGCGGCGTGCCGAGGCAGGCTGTATGTGAGGCAGATAAAGTGTGGCCAGCTGACTTTTGCTGTAAGTCTGTATGCGGGTAGAGTTTGCCGTCTCCGGCATTTCTTTTGGGCTGACGGAGCTTGCTGTTGTTTCTGTTTTCATTGTCGGTACTTTCTATTATTAGTAGGTGTTCATAATTAGTTTATATCATAATTAGTTTATATCATAATTCGTTTATATCATAATTTAGGCACGGATTACTCCTGAAAAAATAGCCATTAATCAGTGACAGGAACTTATCTGTTTCTTTTAAGTTTATCCTGTGTGAATGCGAAGATACGCTTTTTTATGCCAAGTGGTTCTGCTTTGTACAGAAGCCTCTGTTGGCATAGCTTGTGTAGAAATTGTGCCTTTGGGTTGTCTCTTGTGACGAGTTGTCACATTGTGTTCCTTTGCTTTTTTCCTTTCCTATACTTTTGCCTTCGTAATCGGTTACAGATAGAATTTATTCATTAATCATTAAAAAGAAGAAAGGAAAAAAGTATGCCATTAATTTACAAACCGTATCAGGCAACGCTTGCCAACAAGGAAGGACAGAAACTTTATTATCCCCGTCTGGTGAAATTCGGGAAAATGGTCAATACGCAGAAAATGGCGGAATTGATTGCAGAAAAAGCCTCGCTGACAGCGGGTGATGTTCATAACGTTATTCGTAACCTGATGTCGGTGATGCGTGAACAGTTGCTCAATAGCCGCACGGTGCGCCTCGAAGGCTTGGGGACGTTTACTATGATTGCCAAGGCAAACGGGAAAGGGGTAGAGTTGGAAAATAAGGTCAGCAGTTCGCAGATCACTTCATTGCGTTGCCAGTTTACGCCCGAATACACTCGTGCCGCCAACGGAAGTGCTACCCGTGCGTTGACCACCGGAGTGGAGTTTGTGCACATCAAGGATGTAGCGGGTTCGTTTGTGGCCGACGATGCCATTGACAAAGACCCGGATGACGATAATAAACCTGGTGGTGGAAGCGGAGAAGCGCCGGACCCGGCAGCTTAACCGGTAACTTGACTGTCAGCCGGACACGACCGACGGTTGACAGTCAAATCCCAACGGATATATAAACGGATCCCAACGGACATAAAACGGATTATTAACTTTTAAAAAGAAAACGGATGAGACTATTATTGGAGAAGTTGCTGGATATTCTTGAAGCAGTTCTGCGTTTCCGCCACCGGAGAAACGGCAAGGCAGAAAAGGATTAGCTAGCTGGAAAAGGCTTGGCATACCTGAAAAAAAAGGTATGAAACGGAATGACGTAAAAACATAGAACGTGCCGTCTGCACGTAGCTCGCGGAACAAGTAAAAAAAACGTGTAGCAACTCATAGAGTAAACATAAGTAAGGAGCAAGTAAAGAAGCTGTCTCGAATGGACGAGGCAGCTTTTCTTTTTTTCGTATTCCGAAAATACTTTTTCGGAAACATGGCGGAAATGAGAATTTTGATGATAATTTTTTTAAGACAGAAATATTTCTGAATGAGGCAGCTTTTTTTGTATCCATTTATTTTCTTCTATTCTTGACCGTATTCAACAAAAAAACTCTATCTTTGTTTTATAATTGAGACACAGCATATAATGGGAAGATTTATCAATCCCTTTACCGATTTTGGCTTTAAGTTTTTATTCGGCAGAGAGGTAGAAAAGGAGTTGTTAATCGACTTCTTGAACGATTTGCTCGTAGGCGAGCACGTAATCACCGACATCAGGTTCCTTAACAACGAACAGCCGCCGGAAGTAAAAACAGAACGAGGTCTTATCTACGACATCTATTGCGTAACCGATACCGGTGAACGTATTATCGTAGAAATGCAGAACCGGGAACAGCCTTATTTTAAAGATCGTGCCCTCTTCTATCTTTCTAGGGCCATTACGCAGCAAGCGAAAAGGGGAGTTTGGAACTTCCAGTTGGATGCCGTGTACGGAGTGTTCTTCATGAATTTCGTGATGGATAAGGATATGCCCTCTAAAATCAGAACGGACATCGTTCTTTCTGACAGGGATACGGGGAAGCTCTTCAACAACAAGTTCCGGCAGATTTTTATCGAACTGCCGAACTTCAACAAAGAAGAGGATGAATGTGAAAATGATTTTGAACGCTGGATTTATATACTAAAGCATATGGATACACTTGACCGGATGCCTTTCAAGGCTCGCAAGGCCGTCTTCGAGCGACTTGAAAAGTTGGCTTCCAAAGCGAATATGACCCAGGAGGAAAGAGCCCAGTATGAAGAAGAATGGAAAGTTTATAACGATTATTTTAATACGTTGGACTTTGCTGAACAGAAAGGCTTACAGAAAGGCTTACAAAAAGGATTACAGAAAGGCTTGCAAAAAGGTAAAGAAGAAACAGCTCGTAATTTGAAAGAATTAGGTGTGGCTGACGATATTATTATGAAATCTACCGGGCTTTCGAAAGAAGAAATAGAAAAATTATAATTTCTTTCATTCTATTGGAAAGAAAGGTTTTGTCGAAAGTGAAAAAATAGTCTATAACTTATGAAGCAAACGATAGTTGTGGAGACTTTTAACACATCCTTTTTTCGCTTAACACATCCTTTTTTCGCTAAGGGTAAAGTATCTAAAAACGATATATGTCTTTGGGGTGAAATAAACGGATTTGGAATATTATCCACGTTAAAATCAGAAAAAAGTTTTCCGTTTTGGAAAACTTTCTGTATCAGTGAGAAAGAATAGTTTCCCGAAATTTAATGTTAAAAGCTAACCAAGCTATGATATAATCTCCTATCTTTGTATCCGGTTTCGGAACTAAAAAGAGGTTTAGTCAATGAGGGAACGCTGTGCAAATCGGCGACAGTACCCGCTGCTGTAATTCTCTAAGAATCCGCACAATAGGCCACTGCATCGATGCCGGTGTGGGAAGGTGTTGCGGGGGAGGGATAAGTCAGAAGACCTGCCGAAGAGATTTTCTATTTTTAATTTATTAATGCTTTCGGGAGTTAAAGTTATGAACTACGCGGAAATTTGTATCATCAAACGTGATGGTAAAAGAGAAGATTTCTCTATCAGTAAGATTAAGAATGCAATCAGTAAAGCATTCAGTGCAAGTGGAATTCAGGATGAGCAGCAGTTGGTTGCTGACATCACCATGAATGTTATCAGTCAGTTTGCTACCCCCACGATCACCGTAGAAGAGATTCAGGACTTGGTAGAAAAGTCGTTGATGAAAGTGCGGCCGGAAGTAGCGAAGAAATACATCATCTATCGCGAATGGCGGAATACGGAGCGTGATAAGAAAACCCAGATGAAACAGGTGATGGACGGTATTGTGGCTATCGACAAGAACGATGTCAATTTGAGCAACGCCAACATGAGCAGTCACACGCCTGCCGGACAGATGATGACGTTCGCTTCCGAAGTAACTAAAGATTATACCTATAAATACTTGTTGCCGAAACGTTTTGCCGAAGCGCACCAGTTGGGAGACATTCACATCCACGACCTGGATTATTATCCGACAAAGACGACAACCTGCATCCAATATGATATGGACGACCTCTTTGAACGCGGTTTCCGCACAAAGAACGGTAGCATCCGCACCCCGCAAAGCATCCAAAGCTATGCTACGCTGGCTACCATCATCTTTCAGACCAACCAAAATGAGCAGCATGGCGGACAGGCGATTCCGGCTTTCGATTTCTTCATGGCAAAAGGAGTGGCCAAATCTTTCCGCAAGCATCTGGCATCGTTCATTAACTTCTATGTGGCTATGGAAAACGGAAATCAGGCCGATGAGAAATCCATCCGCACGTTGATTAAAGAATACCTTCCGTCTATCAAGTCCACCGAGGCCGAACGCGAAACATTGCGCATCGCTCTGGTCGCTTTACAGATCATTATAGATAAGGAACACCTTGCCCGCATCGTCGAAAAAGCCTACCAGCAGACCCGTAAAGATACACATCAGGCAATGGAAGGATTCATCCACAACCTGAATACGATGCATTCTCGTGGCGGTAACCAAGTGGTATTCAGTTCCATCAACTACGGAACGGACACTTCTGCCGAAGGCCGCATGGTAATCGAAGAACTGCTGAAAGCTACCATTGAAGGCCTCGGCACCAGAGGAGAAGTGCCCGTATTCCCTATCCAGATATTCAAGGTGAAAGACGGCGTTTCTTACTCGGAGAAAGACTTTGAGAAAGCAATGAAAGCGGAGAACATCGAAGAGGCAATGACCGACAGTTACGAGGCTCCCAACTTCGACTTGTTATTAAAGGCTTGCCAGACTACTGCGAAAGCGTTGTTCCCGAACTTCATGTTCCTCGACACACCTTTCAACAAGAACGAGAAATGGAAAGCCGACGATCCGCAGCGTTACATTTACGAATTGGCAACAATGGGTTGCCGTACCCGTGTTTTTGAAAATGTGGCCGGAGAAAAATCTTCTTTAGGACGTGGCAATCTTTCGTTCACCACACTGAATATGCCAAGACTGGCTATCGAAGCCCGTATCAAAGCGGAAAATCTGGTAGAAGATGAACGCAACAAGGACGCCATCGAACAAAAAGCAAAAGAAATTTTCATCGAATCTGTACACCAAATGTCTGCGCTCGTGGCCGACCAGCTTTACGAACGTTATCAGTATCAGCGTACGGCCCTGGCACGCCAGTTCCCGTTCATGATGGGAAATAATGTGTGGAAAGGCGGCGGCGAACTGAATCCGAATGAACAGGTAGGAGACGCCTTGCGCAGCGGTACACTGGGGATTGGATTTATCGGCGGGCATAACGCGATGGTGGCTCTCTACGGGCAAGGTCACGGACACAGCCAGAAAGCATGGGACACGCTGTATGAAGCGGTGATGGAAATGAATAAAGTGGTAGACGAATATAAAGAGAAATATAACCTGAACTACTCCGTTCTGGCTACTCCTGCCGAAGGACTTTCGGGACGTTTCACGAAAATGGACCGCCGGAAATATGGAAAAATCCCCGGAGTGACAGATCGCGACTATTATGTCAACTCTTTCCACGTAGACGTGAAAGAACCGATCAGCATCGTTGAGAAAATCAAGCGTGAAGCTCCGTTCCACGCTATTACACGCGGCGGACACATCACGTATGTGGAGCTGGACGGTGAAGCGCAGAAGAATGTGCGTGCCATTGCCAAGATTGTGAAAGTGATGCACGACGAAGGAATTGGATACGGCTCTATCAATCACCCGGTAGACACTTGTCATAACTGTGGTTACAAGGGAGTTATCTTCGATAAATGCCCTGTATGCCAGAGTGAAAGTATTCTCCGTATGCGCCGTATCACCGGTTATCTGACGGGCGATTTAAGCTCTTGGAACTCTGCCAAGCGGGCAGAAGAGAAGGACCGTGTAAAACATTTGTAGAATAAATGTTTGATAATTGATGAATGGATAATGAACGGTGCTTGATGAAAGCGTTACGGTTCATTATCCATTATTCGGTTATTACTTGCAGCACGTTACTCTCATCTTGTACTGTTCTGTAACGAGTATTTATTCCACATTTATATGGTTATCATCCATTCTCAAATCTTCATTTTCCATTAGCTATTAAAGAAGTGAATTTACTAGGAACTTATTCTGAAACGATTGTTGACGGTGAAGGTATCAGGTATTCTATTTATCTTGCCGGCTGCTCCCATCATTGTCCCGGTTGCCACAACCCGGAGAGTTGGAATCCGGGAGCAGGAGAAGAACTGACGGAGGAGAAAATACAGTCCATCATTCGTGAAATCAAAGCGAATCCTTTATTGGACGGCGTTACTTTTTCCGGCGGTGATCCGTTTTTTCATCCGGAAGCGTTCCTGCTTTTACTGAAACGGGTGAAAGAGGAAACAGGGATGAACGTGTGGTGCTACACCGGATACACATACGAAGAAATTAAGGCGCAGCCTCGTTTGAGTGCCGCTCTTGATTATATTGATGTATTGGTGGACGGACGCTTCGAACAGGCTCTTTTCTCTCCATATCTGGAGTTCAGGGGAAGCAGTAATCAGCGGATTTTGAAGTTGAAGTAAATGTAATTCGACATTTGGAGTAAGTTGAATTCAGTAGTTGAGCACTAAAAAAACTTATTTTTCAAAGGAAACAAAAACACCTGTACCGTTGTTTTGTTTACCTTTACGAAACCAAGTGAATCATTTTTCATCACAGAGTAACGCGGCGCTTTTTTGTAGCCGGTGGGGCTTGCGTTTGTGTTTGTGTCTGCTTGATGGTGAAGAAATAAACGACTACTTACAAGAATAAGTTTTTATGGTACAACCAATAAATCCAACTCAAAAAAACGATGAGACCGATGGCTTGCCAATGCCTAAACGTATTTGGGCGGTGGTGTCTGTCGGCTTTGCTCTTTGTATGTCAGTACTGGATATTAACATCGTCAATATCGTACTACCTACACTTTCACATGATTTTGGGACTTCTCCCGCTGTAACCACCTGGATTATCAACGGCTATCAGCTGGCCATCGTTATATCGCTACTGTCTTTTTCCGCTTTGGGTGAAATCATCGGTTACCGGAAAGTCTTTCTTTCGGGCATCGGATTGTTTTGCGTCACTTCATTGATCTGTGCCTTGTCCGATTCGTTTTGGACTTTGACGGTTGCCCGTATCTTTCAAGGGTTCAGCGCTTCCGCCATCACTAGTGTGAATACGGCACAGCTGCGTTACATCTATCCGAAGAGCCAGATCGGGCGGGGGATGGGGATCAATGCAATGGTAGTCGCCATATCGGCTGCCGCCGGACCATCTGTGGCGAGCGGTATTCTTTCCATTGCCAGTTGGCACTGGTTGTTTGCCATCAATGTGCCGTTAGGACTCACTGCATTGCTTCTCGGCATCAAACATCTGCCACGACAGGAGGAGCGTACGAAACGTAAATTCGATTACATCAGTGCCATCGCGAATGCGGTCACTTTCGGTCTGCTCATTTACACGCTGGACGGATTTGCCCACCATGAGAAAATGGACTTCCTTTTCATTCAACTGATTGTGTTGGCAGTGGTCGGTACCTACTACGTGCGCCGGCAACTGACGCAGACCACTCCGCTGCTTCCTCTTGATCTGCTGCGGATTCCGATTTTCCGGCTGTCCATCCTGACTTCCATTTGTTCTTTCATAGCACAAATGACAGCGATGGTTTCTTTGCCTTTTTTCCTCCAGAACACTTTGGGACACAGTGAAGTCATGACCGGACTTCTACTCACACCGTGGCCGTTGGCTACGCTTGTCACGGCTCCGTTGGCAGGATATCTTGTCGAGCGCATCCACCCCGGTATCTTGGGAAGTGTCGGGATGGCTCTGTTTGCCGTCGGGCTTTTCTCGCTTTCCAGTCTGACTGCGGAGTCGTCCGATATTAGTATCATTCTGCGTTTGATGCTGTGTGGGGCAGGCTTCGGATTGTTCCAGACACCGAACAACAGTACGATTATCTCTTCCGCTCCTACGCAACGTTCGGGAGGAGCCAGTGGTATGTTGGGAATGGCCCGCCTGTTGGGACAGACCACAGGGACAACATTGGTCGCATTACTTTTCAGCTTCGTCGCTCATGACCGGAGTACGGCTGTCTGTCTTATGGTAGGAAGTGGATTTGCTGTTGTGGCGGCTATCGTCAGCAGCTTGAGACTATCGCAGCCTTCCACTCTGAAAAGAAAATAAGAACTTATAAAGTCAGGCGAATTGAAAATAAACAAACTGAGGCTGGTGCCGAAAGCGGAGCTCACTCCGGAACTGGAGGTGTACTACAATTATACCTGTCAGGAGGGCGATTATATCAAAACGTGCACAGTGCCTTCACCCAAGTTGGATGAAACGGATTTGGAAAGAGAAAAAAAGATGTTGAAGATTTAGAAGATTTAAAGGCAAGCAACTATAAAAAAGCATCCCGGATGAGAGAGGAGTGAATACCTGTTCTCATCCGGGATTGTTTTTTATGTCTTTCTTCTGTCGTTTGGTCTGTTAGAAGAAGAACCTTAGAATATCGTTGAAGTTAGCCCATATCAACAGACCGAAGAGTAGAATCATACCGGTCATTTGAGCGTATTCCATAAATTTGTCGCTCGGTTTGCGGCGAGCTATCATCTCGTAGAAGAGGAAGAGCACGTGGCCGCCGTCCAATGCGGGGATAGGGAGGATATTCATGAAAGCCAGAATGATGGAAAGGAAGGCTGTCATATACCAGAACTGGTGCCAATCCCATGTAGCAGGGAAGATGCTGCCGATCGTTCCGAAGCCACCTAGCTGTTTGGCTCCTTCTTTCGAAAAGAGGTATTTCATGTTTCCTACATATCCTTTCAGGGTCTTTACGCCGAGGGAGACACCTGCCGGGAAGGATTCGAAGAAAGTATATTCTTTTTTCACCATAGGGAGCAGGCGGTCTGTGACGAGACAGGCGGTTACACCCATCAGGTAGGCGGAGTCTACACGCATATTCAATGTGTCGGTTACGCCGCCACGCACATAGGTCAGTGTAATCAGGCGCGGATCTATGCTGTCTTTGAGCAGGGTTTCCGCGTTTTTCTTACGTTCTGCCATCGCTTCTTTGAAGTCGGAGAAAGAAATCGGTCTTCCGTTCAGGGCGATAATGCTGTCACCCGGTTGGATGCCTGCTTGTGCGGCAGGAGAATTCACCATCACACTGTCTATCACATACGGGAAACGGTAGGAGGCAAAACGGATGCTGTCTGCCAGAAGACGTTGCATCAAGTCTTCAGGGATATAAACGGAGGCTTTCGCGCCGTTGCGGATAACGCTTACTTCGCGGGCGTCGGCAATCTGGCTCAACATATCGCCGTCATAACGTTCAAAAGGAACGCCGTCGGCAGAAAGAAGGATGTCGCCGTCCTGAAAACCTACGGATTTGGCCGTTTTGTTGAAATCCATACCGAGAGGAGCTTCCTGCACCTTTATATATTGGTCGCCCCACGCAAATAGAATCATCGAGTAGATGAACAGGGCCAACAGGAAGTTGAACAGTACGCCACCCACCATGATTAGCAGACGTTGCCACGCCGGTTTGGAACGGAACTCCCACGGTTGTTCGGGTTGTTTCATCTGCTCGGTATCCATCGACTCGTCAATCATACCGGCTATCTTGACATAACCGCCCAATGGCAGCCAACCTACTGCATATTCTGTGTCACTTTTCTTGGGCTTGAATTTAAACAGGGTGAACCAGGGGTCAAAAAATAAGCAGAATTTTTCTACACGCACCTTAAACAAACGGGCAAAAAGAAAATGCCCGCCTTCATGAATGATAACAAGCAAAGATAAGCTCATAATCAATTGCAGGGCACGAATCAAAAATGTTTCCATATAGTCTATTTACAATTTAAAGCCTTCACTGGATTCTCTGCCAAAGAGAAGATATAAAGGCTATTTTCAATTTATATTAATACTAATCAATTTCTCTATTTTCTTTATTCCTCTACGAAATGAATTATATCAGACTTGCTGCTATCTTTCTTGCTTCCGCATCGGTAGCCACATAATCATCGTAGGTCGGGTTGGCAATGAAGATGGCCCGTTCCATTGTTTTTTCTATCACGTCGCTCATGCCGAGGAAGCTGATGCCGTCTTTCAGGAAAGAGGCTACCACTACTTCATTGGCGGCATTAACGATGCAAGGCATGTTCCCTCCGCGATACATCGCTTCGTAAGCGAGTGCCAGATTGCGGAAACGTTTCGTGTCGGGTTGCTCAAACGTCAGGTTCGTGCATTTGGAGAAATCGAGCCTGTCGAAAGAAGAACTGATACGGTCGGGATAGGAGAATGCATACTGGATGGGCAGGCGCATATCGGGCATGCCCAATTGTGCTTTTACAGCTCCGTCTTCAAACTGCACCATCGAGTGAATGACTGATTGCGGATGCACAACCACCTCAATCTGACTGGGTTGAACACCGAACAGCCATTTGGCTTCGATCACTTCAAAACCTTTATTCATCATAGAAGCAGAGTCAATCGTGATTTTTGCTCCCATTTCCCAATTGGGATGTTTCAAGGCCTGTGTCTTAGTCACAGACTTCAATTGTTCCAAAGTGTAAGTGCGGAACGGACCTCCGGAGGCAGTCAATATCACTTTCTCAATCGGATTGCCCACTTCTCCCGCTAAACACTGAAAAACGGCGGAGTGTTCAGAGTCTACCGGCAGAATTGGAGTGCGATATTGTTGTGCCAGCTGGTTAATCAGTTCACCTGCTACTACCAATGTTTCTTTATTTGCCAACGCAATCGCTTTCTTGGCACGGATCGCGTTGATTGTCGGCTTCAGTCCGGCATAACCGACCATGGCTGTCAGTACCATATCAATAGGACCTGCTTCCACAATCTGACAGATAGCGTCGGTTCCTGCGTACACCTTGATAGGCAGGTCGCTCAATGCTTCTTTCAGTTCGGAATACTTTTCTTCGTTGGCTATCACTACCACTTCCGGCTGGAACTTCCGTGCCTGGGCAATCAGTAGTTCCACACGATTGTTGGCTGTCAGTGCGTATGCTTCGTACAGGTCGGGATGCTCTTCGATGACTTGCAAAGCCTGCGTCCCGATAGAACCTGTGGAGCCAAGGATAGCTATTTGTTTTTTCTTTTTATTAGTCTCTATATTCATTTTATCTATTTCTTCCTATTTTGTTGACAAACATATCATCGCTGATTATCACTTATATCTCATCACTCGCCATATCTCATCATTCATCATTGATAACTTAAAAAACGATGTATTTTTCCGGATTTACCGGGTGACCTTTATACCAAAGTTCGAAGTGCAGGTGCGGTCCTGTACTAAGTGTTCCGCTATTTCCTACCAGGGCGATGGCTTCGCCTCCTTTCACCCGTTCACCTTCCTTTTTCAGGAGAGAGCCGCAGTGTTTGTAGATCGAAATTAAATCCTGGTTGTGTTGCACGCCAATCAGATAACCGGTTTCAGCGGTGTATGTACTAAGGATGACGGTTCCGTCCATGGTTGCCAGTACGCTTTCGTTGGGATTGGCGGCAATGTCAGTGCCGTAATGTTTCTTTTCGGCATTGAAGTGGTCGGACACCATGCCTCGTGTCGGACGGTATAATATCAATCCGGTCACGTCCGGTTGGGAAGTGATGGAGGTCAGATTATATTTTTCATTCTCCTCATATTGGCGGCGGAATTCTTCTTCCCGCTTGGTTCGTTCCATCAACGTGTCTTCACGGGCAGCAGTCAGCGAATCAAGCGTTTGCACGCTGTCGATAGGCACTTTCCCGCTGAAAATGTCCTGAATGTTCATGATGTAGAGGTTCTGCTTGTTGAGCACTTGTTGCAAAGAGTCTACACGCAGCGCATTATCTACAATCTGTGTACGGACTTCACTGTTCATATATCCCGGAAGATAATTGCGCAACGGGGTGAAAGTAATGATGCAGGAAGCAATCAGGAAAAGCACTGCCAGCACGCAAAGTAAAACGGATAGTCCATTGAGCTTGGATACACGAAGTCCGACAATTTCTTCAAGTGTATTTTCATTAACGATCGTTAGTTTATACTTGAACTTGAAATTTTTCCAGAAAGCTTTACTTCGTCTTCTCTTTGGCATCTCGGATATTTACTATTTTACGATTTACTATTTTCTATTTTCAGTTGATGAGTGACTCATCGTTTTATTTGTTCTCATCGGTCATCTTCCAACTCTTCCAGATTGAGCAACCCTTCGGGAAGCTCCACGGTGATGAGTTTCTGTTTCTGGTCTATCCCTACGATAAATTCCTCCTGGGCGGGAACGAGTAGTTCCTCTTCTTCTCTTTCAACCACAAAAAGGGTGTTTACCGTAGTGTTATCTACATCTATCACTTCTCCTAGAGGTCCGTGATGAATGTCTTCCATTTGGAAACCGATAAAGAAGTTCCAGGATAATTCGCCGTCTTCCGCTTCTTCCGCATGCTTTACGGGGAAGTAAACTTCGATGTTGGTGAACATTCGGGCACGTTCGGCGGTGTCTATTCCTTCCAGTTTTACCAAAGCGGTGGAGTCGGAACGGAAACGGTACTCTTCAATGAAGAAGGGCACGAAAATACCGTCGAGCAGGCATATCAGATAATCGCAGTCCACACGGTCGAAAATGTCGTCCGTAAACGTAAACTGCAATTCGCCGTGAATACCATGCGGTTTATTGAATAATCCTATCTTATATACTTCTTCTTTCTTTATCATATTCGGGTGATTCTGGCTCCGATAGCGTTCAGACGTCCTTCGATGTTCTGATAACCACGGTCTATCTGTTCGATGTTACTAATGGTACTGGTTCCTTCGGCACTCATGGCGGCAATCAGAAGGGCGATACCGGCACGTATATCCGGTGAAGTCAGGCGGGCACCGCGCAACTTGAAGCCATGATTGTGTCCGATGACTACGGCACGGTGAGGGTCGCAGAGGATGATCTGTGCACCCATATCGATTAGCTTGTCCACAAAGAACAGGCGGCTTTCGAACATCTTCTGATGGATCAGTACGCTGCCTTTGGCTTGTGTGGCTACAACGAGCATCACACTAAGCAAGTCGGGAGTCAGTCCCGGCCAGGTGGCGTCGGCTATCGTCATGATGGAGCCGTCGATGAATGATTCTATCTGGTAGGTTTCCTGTGCGGGAACATAAATGTCATCTCCTCTCTGTTCGAGTTTGATGCCCAGGCGGCGGAAGCTCTCGGGGATGATTCCAAGGTTCTCGTAAGAAACGTTCTTGATGGTAATTTCGCTTTTTGTCATGGCTGCCATGCCGATAAAACTGCCGACTTCAATCATATCGGGCAATACGGTGTGTTGCGCGCCATGCAATTCTTCCACACCTTCAATAGTAAGCAGGTTGGAGGCAATTCCGCTGATTTTCGCTCCCATCCGGTTGAGCAACCGGCAGAGTTGTTGCACGTAAGGTTCGCAGGCAGCGTTGTAGATGGTAGTAGTGCCTTTGGCAAGCACGGCAGCCATTACGATATTGGCTGTTCCGGTGACGGATGCTTCGTCCAGCAGCATATAGCTTCCTTGAAGTCTGTCGGCTGTTATTTCATAAATGCCCCGTCCTTCATCATAACGGAAGTCTGCTCCTAAATTCTGAATACCTACAAAGTGAGTATCCAAACGGCGGCGACCGATTTTATCTCCTCCCGGCTTGGATATCAACGCTTTGCCGAAACGTGCCACCATAGGGCCAATCAGCATGACAGAACCTCGCAGACTGGAGCATTTCTTTAAAAAATCATCGCTTTCCAGATAAGCCAAGTCTACATTCTCTGCTTTAAAACTATAAGAATCAATGCCTTTCTTTGCAACCGTCACTCCCATCTCGCGCAAGAGCTGAATCAAGTTGTTGACATCAAGAATGTCAGGTATATTGTTCACTGTTACCTCCTCAGCGGTTAGCAATGTGGCACAGATTATCTGCAAAACTTCGTTTTTAGCTCCTTGCGGGTGAATCTCTCCGCAAAGCCGATGTCCTCCTTCGATTACAAATGAAGCCATTAATTAAAGTATTAAGTGTGATTAAAGTATTAAGTATCAAGTGTTAAGTATTAAGTATTAACCGTACGGTATCGCACGCTAAGTAAATAAGTAAAAGAAATCCAACCAGTGCCAACAAATGGCTGCGATTAATACTTAATACTTATTTCCTATTTTCTTAGTATCTTCTCTTGTTGTTCTGACGATTGTTGGTATAGTTCGTCTTCGGACGATAGTTCTGGTTCAGGCGTTCTGCCATTAGCCGGACGATATCGTCAGTCATTTGGAGTTCCCCGTTGGAGAGTTCGTACAGGTCTTCGGCGATCTTTTTGTCGTCCACTGTATCTTTGTTCCATGCCAGGTAGTCCTTCTTCATGTGGTTGCAGATGAGGGCAATCAGGTTTCTCTTTTCGTTTCCTTCGGGGAATTCGATTGCTTTCTTTATCAGCACTTCCAGTGTGCGTCCGTAGTGGCGATAACGCATACGGGCAGTGGAGTAGGGGATCGGATCCGGACGGGTCACCAGGTTGTCCTTACGGATGATTTCATACGGGTAGTCAATATCCAGCTCAAAACCGGACATGATAGCCAGATGATCCCAGAGCTTGTGCTTGAAGTCGGGCACATCACGCAAATGGGGGAACATATTTCCCATAATGTTGATGATGGTGTTGGCACAACGCTGACGTTCTGCACGATCCTGAATGGTCAACGCATAATCTACCATGTTCTGGATGCTACGCCCGTATTCGGGAAGCGGCATTCTTTTCTGTTGAGTATTGTATTGCATTTATTTAATTGAAAGTTTAAAATTAAAAATTAAAGAAGTTTTTTTGGCATGGAAGCAACGAATTCTTTCAGGTAGAAAGGTTCGAAGTAAGCCACGTCTTTATAATCTTCGTCGGCTATTGCTTTTTCTGCCAGCGGGAACATCATTTTAGCCAACGGGTGAATATTGTCGATAAAATGTGCGTTCGGATGCGTAATCTGTTCGCGGCATTTGTCGGCCCCGTTTCCAAAGAAATAAACCGGCTGCTCGTTCAGAAACTCCAAGTAAGAGTTTTCGTCTACAATATCGGCAGCTACTGCACGTTTCACCTGAAGTCTGCGGTCATAAACGGCTGCGTATACTTCCATGCGGCGGGCGTCGATCATCGGACAAAGCAAAGCGTCCTCGGGCAAGTCGTGATACAACAACACCGGAACAGTCAATACTTCCAGCGTCGGAATACCGATCAATGGGACGTTACGTCCGTAACAAACTCCTTTCGCCATAGAAACCCCGATTCGAAGTCCGGTGTAAGAACCCGGCCCGCAGCTCACTGCGACTGCATCCAAAGGGATGGCATGACTGTCTATGAAAGACAACGCTTCATCTACAAAAACTCCTAAAGACACGGCGTGTGAAGGGCCTTTCAAATCTTCTTTCACAAAAATCGTCTGTCCGTCTTGACTGGCCGCTACCGAGCAAACAGAGGTAGAGGTTTCAATATTCAGTATACACGACATAAAAATCAGCTTATTAAATTGTCGCAAATTTACATGATTATTTCCAATTCTTAAAATATTCGTGTACTTTTGCACAAAACTTTAAGGTTATGATACAGTCTATGACAGGATACGGCAAAGCTACGGCCGAACTTCCTGATAAAAAAATAAATGTAGAAATCAAGTCGCTCAACAGCAAGGCAATGGATTTATCCACTCGCATCGCTCCGGCGTATCGTGAAAAAGAGATTGAAATCCGTAATGAGATTTCTAAAGTGCTGGAACGTGGAAAGGTCGATTTCAGCCTGTGGATCGAGAAGAAAGAGACGGCAGAAAATGCGACTCCTATCAATCAAGTATTGGTGGAAGGTTACTACAAACAGATTTTGGCAATCTCGCAGAATCTTGGTATCCCTGTTCCTGCCGACTGGTTTCAGACATTGCTCCGTATGCCGGATGTGATGACTAAAACGGAAATCCAGGAACTGACCGAAGAGGAATGGAAAATGGTGCACGCCACTGTGCTCGATGCTATCAGTCATCTGGTAGATTTCCGCAAACAGGAAGGTGCTGCACTGGAAAAAAAGTTCCGTGAAAAGATCGCCAATATCTCAAGCCTGCTCGAAAAGATCGCTCCTTACGAAAAAGAACGTGTGGAAAAAGTGAAAGAACGCATCACGGATGCTCTCGAAAAGACATTAAGTGTGGATTACGACAAGAACCGCTTGGAGCAGGAATTGATCTATTACATTGAGAAACTGGATGTCAATGAAGAAAAACAACGCCTTAGCAACCATCTGAAATATTTCATCAGCACAATGGAAAGCGGTAACGGACAAGGTAAGAAACTTGGTTTTATCGCCCAGGAAATGGGTCGGGAAATCAATACGTTAGGTAGCAAGTCCAATCATGCCGAAATGCAGAAAATCGTTGTTCAGATGAAAGATGAGTTGGAGCAGATTAAGGAGCAGGTGTTGAACGTGATGTAATTTACTCACAATAAATTCATTTACGATTAGACGATTTACGATGTACGATTGAAGTTAGTATTGCGAAATAATAGTGTACACATTTGGATATTTATAAATTCAAAAAATAATATCAACCGTACATCGTAAATCGTCTAATCGTAAATAACTTAATGTCAAATAAACTTTAATAATGACCGGTAAACTAATTATTTTCTCTGCCCCGTCAGGTTCGGGCAAATCTACTATTATTAATTATCTGCTGACGCAGAATTTGAATCTTGCATTTTCTATTTCTGCTACCAGCCGTCCTCCGCGTGGGACGGAGCAGCATGGAGTGGAATATTTCTTTCTTACGCCGGAGGAATTCCGTTGTCGCATTGAGAACAACGAATTTTTGGAGTATGAGGAAGTATATAAGGACCGTTATTACGGAACGTTGAAGGCACAAGTGGAAAAGCAACTGGAAGCAGGTCAGAATGTAGTGTTTGACGTTGATGTGGTAGGTGGATGTAATATCAAGAAGTTTTATGGTGATCGTGCGCTGTCTGTGTTCATTCAACCGCCTTCGGTGGAAGAATTACGTTGCCGGTTGGAAGGACGCGGAACGGATGCTCCGGAAGTCATTGAAAGCCGTATTGCTAAGGCGGAATACGAATTGGGGTTTGCTCCGCAATTCGATTGTGTGATTGTCAATGACGATTTGGAAGCTGCGAAGGCAGAAGCGTTGAAAGTAATCAAAGAGTTTTTAGCCGAAGAATAAGACTTGAGAATGTACAAGAAGAATTGTAACACCCGAAAATGGATGTATCTGTGTGCCGTCACCGGTGTGATGAATCTTCTTGCTTTTATTGTATGCCTTTATTTTCAACAATGGGTCATAAGCGGCATTGCGCTACTTCTCACAATCAGACAAGCTATTGTTTTACCGAAGTGGAGAAAGAAAATAAAGCAAGAAAGAATAGCGGAAAATGAATCAAGTTAAAACAAGAAAAACCGGAATCTTCAGCGGGTCATTCAATCCGATTCATATCGGGCATCTCGCTTTAGCCAATTACCTTTGTGAGTATGAAGGGGTGGATGAAATATGGTTTATGGTAAGTCCGCAGAATCCTTTGAAAACGAAGGCAGAGTTATGGAGCGACGAGCTTCGTCTTAACTTAGTGGAGTTATCCATCAGTGATTATCCTCGTTTTCGAGCTTCGGACTTTGAATTTCATTTGCCCCGTCCTTCGTATAGCGTATATACACTGGAGAAACTCCGTGAAGCGTATCCCGACCGGGAATTTTATTTCATTATCGGTTCCGATAATTGGGAACGTTTTGGACGCTGGTATCAGTCCGAACGCATCATTAAAGAGAATCAACTCCTCATTTATCCTCGTCCCGGCTTTCCTGTAAAAGAAGAGGAATTGCCGGAAACCGTGCGTCTTGTTCATTCCCCTGTTTTTGAAATCAGTTCCACTTTTATTCGGGAAGCCTTGAGTGCAGGGAAAGATATTCGTTACTTCCTACATCCGAGGGCTTGGGAGGCTATCAAGAAAGATAATATACGCCTTTGAATATATTAAAATACATATCCGGCAGAATATAACGGATAATTTGTTAGCCACTCTTGTTCCCGATAATCTGACATGGAAAAACGGATGCCATGTAGTTCTGGATTCTTTTCAACAAAAGAACGCAGACTTTTCGACTGTAAATTTTCTTCAGCTTTCACTTCGACCGGAATAATACAGATTTCTTTTTGCAAAAGGAAATCCAATTCTCCTTTGGAAGTATTTGAAGACCAGTAATAGATATTCAAGCCTTTCACTGATTTCAGTTGTTGTAACACATATTGTTCGGTAATTGCTCCTTTATAATCGGTAAATAAAACATTGCCTTCCAATAATGCTTGTGGGGGGAGTCCGCTCATTGCTCCCATTAATCCGGTGTCTAGCATAAACAGTTTGAATGCGGAAAAATCTTCGTAGGCCGATAAAGGTATTCCACCTTTCTTTACCCGGTTTACTTTATAAATAAGACCGGCATCTATCAGCCATTCTATGGCCAGTTCAAAATCCTTGGCTCTTGCTCCTTCTTTTATAACTCCATAAATGAATTTGCGATTTTCTTTAGCCAGTTGTGCAGGAACCGAACGCCACACCATACGAATCCTAGGGACTTCGGCAATAGGAGCGTGTTTGGAAAAATCACGGTCATAAGAATCCAGTATGTTTTGTTGCAACTGGCGGACTTCGGTATAGTCTTTATGCTCAATAAATGCATTGACTACTTCGGGCATTCCTCCTACGAAATAATACTGTTTAAGGAAGTCGGTGAATTTAGAACGGAAGGTAGAAATGAGGTTCCAATCTTGCTTTGCAAGCAAGCTGACAAAAGACTCTTGTCCGATAGCTTCTAAAAACTCGGAAAAAGAAAGTGGATATAGGTCTATAAAATCGACTTTTCCCACCGGGAAAGAGTCATTTTGATGCATAGCGATGCCCAGTAAAGAACCAGCTGCAATAACATGATACTGTGGCGCTTTTTCCAGGAAATATTTCATGGCTGTCAAGCCGCGTGGGGCTTCCTGAAGTTCGTCAAAAAGAATTAAGGTATCTGTATCTACTACTTTTCCGGTTACTAACTGGATAGCCATCAAAATACGTTCGATATCAAAATCTTTTTGAAAAACCTCTTTCATCACTTCATTGTCTTCGAAGTTGATGTAGGCAAACTGTTTGTAAGCAGTAGCCGCAAACTCTTTCATAAGCCATGTCTTTCCTACCTGACGGGCTCCGCGAATAATCAAAGGCTTTCGTGTAGACTTTTCTTTCCAATCGTACAATTGTTGCATTGCATTTCTTCTCATACTTCTTTCTTTTATTGTCAGCTACTTATAGGTACAAATGTAAGCACTAAAAAGGATAATAGCAAAAAGTCGTACCCTAAAAGTGTGGTATTTAACAAAAAGTTATACCCTAAAAGTGTGGTGTATTACAGAAAGTCGTATCAGAAAAGTGTATGATGCTGCTATTTCTGTTTTTTATTGTACCAAGTTACGATACCTTACTCTGTCAATCGATGAAGAGTAATGACGATGATTTCTGCCGGAGCACCGACACGGATCGGTAACTTTGAAGTCCCTATTCCGTTTGTTATAATCAAAGGTATTTTTGCTGTATTATATGCCAGTCCGGTGATAAAACGATTACCGTAGTGTGAGTTCAGTGCCGGGGCGACTCCGAATACACGGACTTGTCCCCCGTGTGTATGTCCTGCGAGAGCGAGGTCTGTATTGGCTACTGAAACATCTTCTATGTAATCCGGCGTATGAACTAGTAAGATGACAAAATCTTTGGGAGAGAGTGCCAAAGTGGGTGATACTCCGTTGCGCCCCAGATCGAAAGGATTGCGCACTCCGGCGATAATGATTTGCTGGCCGTCTTTCCGGAGTGTATCTACTTCGTGTTCTAACGGACGCATTCCGTAATGTTTCATTGTGTTCACAATATCGTCGTGGCAACGTTCGTAATCATTATTACCCATCACTCCATAGGTTCCCATTGGTGTCTTTACACGTGCAAGTGCGGAAAACAAAGGTTCTACATATTCGCAACCTTCCTGATAATCACCGCCCATCAAAAGAACATCTGCTTTTTGGGCAATCAATAGGCGGACAAGATCGTTCAATCCTTTCTCTTTCAGCAGGCTTTTGTAATGTAAATCGGAAATGAAAGCGATGCGGAAACCTTCAAAAGCTTCAGGTACATCGCGGTGGGTGAAGTCGTATTTTACTACACGGTCCACTCCTGTATAAACAGATGACACATCTACGCTGGAAGAGGTTATTTGGGTTCCACGGAGCATCCGGTCGGATTTGTCCGCGTCGGTATCAGTCTCCTTTTTCTTTGTATGTTGCTTTTTGTTTTTAGAAACAGCCAGTGCTTTGAGTTTCGAGTGGTCGGGAGCGAAGAGTCCGGCAATGGCGTTAGTCGTATCCGGATAAATGGAATCAGTATGTAAGACAGGGTGCGGCAAGCTAGCCACCATATTCTTTTTCGATTTGCAGGAAACAAGTAAAAGCAATGCCAACAGGATAACAGGGTAGATTGTTTTCTTCGTCGGTGGATAAATCGTTTTCTTCATCAATGGGATATTTATTTTCTTCATCTTCTCTTAGTTTGAAGTTTTCTGGGGTGCAAAGATACGAAAAATCATGTATCTTTGTCCGTCAAAACTCTTTATAATATATTAAAGTATGGAAGAAGTAAAGCGTAACTCGCTACAAGCATGGATATTAGCTGCACGTCCCAAAACTCTTACAGGAGCTATTACCCCTGTTCTGATAGGTACAGCTCTCGCTGCGATGGACGGGCATTTTCACTGGTTGCCGGCACTGATCTGCTGTCTGTTCGCAAGTCTGATGCAAATTGCCGCTAATTTCATCAATGACCTTTTCGACTTCCTCAAAGGGACAGATCGGGAAGATCGCCTGGGACCCGAACGTGCTTGTGCACAGGGATGGATTTCTCCGCAAGCGATGAAAACCGGGATTATTATTACGGTTGCTCTTGCCTGTCTTATCGGTTGCACATTACTTTTCTTTGCCGGATGGGAACTGATTGTCGTAGGAGTGCTTTGTGTATTATTCGCTTTTCTTTATACCACCGGCCCTTATCCTCTTTCTTACAACGGCTGGGGAGATGTACTGGTGATTGTCTTCTTTGGATTTGTGCCTGTTGGCGGAACATATTACGTGCAAGCGCTAACATGGACGCCGGATGTCACTATCGCCTCTCTGATTTGTGGACTATTGATTGATACGCTACTGGTAGTCAATAACTACCGTGACCGGGAAGCGGATGCGCGCAGTGGAAAAAGAACAGTGATCGTTCGTTTCGGTGAGAAGTTCGGCCGCTATTTTTATTTGATGCTGGGTGTTACAGCTTCTCTTCTCTGTCTGTGTTTCCTTCGTGAAGGTCATTTTTTAGCCGCTCTTCTTCCGCAACTCTATTTGATTCCTCATTTCCTCACCTGGAAACGGATGGTGAAAATATATAGTGGTAAAAAATTAAACAGCATATTAGGCGAGACTTCGCGTAATATGCTGTTTATGGGTGTTCTTATTGCAATAGGAATGTTGGTAAGTTGAGAATCATTTCCCATACATCTTTTCGTAGTAACCCTGATAATCTCCGCTGGTAACTTCTTCCACCCAAGCCTGGTTGGCTAAGTACCATTCGATTGTCTTTACGATACCGACTTCGAATTTTGTTTCGGGATACCATCCTAAAGCATTTGTAATCTTTGTAGGATCGATGGCGTAACGTTGGTCATGTCCCAGACGGTCTTTAACGAACGTAATCAGATCTTCGTTGATCCAGTCGATCGAAATATTTCCGTTTTCGTCTTTCACCTTCTTTTTGAGAACCTGACGATATTCGGGATTCTCTGCCATCAGACGGTGGATAGTTGAAATAGTCAGTTTTACGATTTCGAGGTTTGTCTTCTCGTTATGTCCGCCAACGTTGTACACTTCTCCGTCTTTACCTTCACGTACAACGAGATCAATCGCTTTGCAGTGATCTTCTACATAAAGCCAGTCGCGTACATTACTGCCGTCACCGTAGACGGGGAGATGTTTTCCTTCGAGGATATTCTTGATAATCAACGGAATCAATTTTTCCGGGAAGTGATACGGACCATAGTTGTTTGAGCAGCGGGTAATTGTTACCGGCATTTTATAAGTATCATGGTAAGCCATCACTACCATGTCTGCGCTAGTCTTAGAGGCACTGTACGGGCTGTGAGGACAAAGCGGGGTTGTTTCTGTGAAATACCCTTCGGCTCCCAGTGAACCATACACTTCGTCGGTGGATACCTGATGATAGCGTACACCTTTTCTCCAGGTAGGGTATCCTTGTTCATCTTTTCCCATTACCCATGCGCGGCGTGCACAATCCAATAAGTTCTGTGTTCCGAGAATGTTGGTAATCAGAAACAGTTGCGGATTTTCAATGCTGCGGTCAACGTGACTCTCGGCAGCGAAATTCACCACATAATCAAAACGATACTCAGCAAAAAGACCGTCTACCACATCACGGCTACAAATGTCTCCTTTGATAAAGACGCAGCGTTCGTTGTCGATGTCTTTGGCAATCGTTCCTAAGTTACCTGCATACGTCAAAGCATCCAATATCACGACTTTGATGTCGTTATGTTTGGCCAAGATGTATTTGATGTAATTTGCCCCGATAAATCCTGCGGCACCGGTCACTAGATAAGTTTTCATATTTTATTCTATTATGTTGATTTTAGGATTGTTTTGCCAATTCGATGAGATACTTTCCGTACTCGGTCTTTTCGAGTTGCTGACCTAACAGAAGCAATTGCTCCGTCGGAATCCATCCCTGACGCCAGGCGATTTCTTCAATACAGCTGACGTAGAAACCTTGCCGGTTCTGAATAGTAGCCACGAAGTTGGATGCTTCCAGCAGACTGTCGCAGTTACCCGTATCCAGCCATGCGAATCCGCGTCCGAAGAGTTCCACTTTCAATGTGCCTTCTTCCAGATACAGGCGATTCAGGTCTGTAATCTCATATTCTCCACGTGCTGAAGGACGAAGAGCTGCTGCTTTTTCCGTCACACTGGCATCATAGAAATAGAGTCCGGGAACGGCATAATTACTTTTCGGCACTTCCGGTTTTTCTTCCAGTGAAATAACTTTCCCTTGTTCGTTAAATTCCACTACACCATAAGCGCGCGGGTCTTTTACATAGTAGCCGAAGATGCAGGCGCCTTTTTCTATATTGGCAGCCCGGCGGAGCATGGCAGAAAAGCCTTGTCCGTAAAACATATTATCCCCAAGAATCAGACAGCCCGGTTCACCGTTCAGGAAATCGGCTCCCAATACGAAAGCCTGTGCCAGTCCGTTAGGTTGTTCCTGTATTTTGTAGGAGAAAGACATACCCAGCTCCTCACCCGTTCCCAGCAAATCCCGGAACATAGGCAAGTCACGTGGAGTCGAAATAATCAACACTTCGCGTATTCCTGCCAACATCAGTGTCGACAATGGATAGTAAATCATCGGCTTGTCATACACAGGCATGATTTGTTTGGAAATCGCTTTGGAAAGCGGATAAAGTCGGGTGGCACTACCACCGGCCAGAATAATTCCTTTCATGTTCGTCTGAGTTATTCATTAACAGTGTGCAAAGGTCGGAAAGAATTCCGACGTGGCAAAATTTTAAAATAATTTTTCAGTCAGGTGGGGACATTTATTTTATTTGTCCGCCAGTTCGATAACTTCCAAGTCCTGAAACGCCCCTTGATTGATAACAAAACGCACCAAAGTCCGCACCTTATGGAAACCAGACATACCTGCAGCTCCCGGATTGATATGTAACATATCCAGCGTTTTATCATACTTCACCTTTAATATATGCGAATGTCCGCTGATAAAAAGCTTGGGCGGTCGCGTCATCAGACTACCGATGATGGAAGGATCGTACTTTCCCGGATAACCGCCGATATGTTTTATCAGTACTTCCGCACCATCCACCGTGAAACGATTTATTTGAGGATACAGTTTTCTGATTTCCTGTCCGTCAATGTTTCCGTACACCGCCCGGAATGGACGGAATGCGGCTAACTTTTCCGCTACTTCCAGTGAACCGATGTCTCCGGCGTGCCAGATTTCGTCGCACGGTTCGAAATATTCCAGGTATTTCTCATCCCAGTAAGCGTGAGTATCAGATAATAATCCAATTCTTGTCATAAAATTCTTTGTTTAATCCCACAAAGATACTATATTTGGAAAAATCTTAAAGCACATGGAAAGCAAATATAATTATTTCAAGCGAGATATAAGTTGGCTCTCATTCAATTACCGCGTATTGTTGGAGGCTCTGGACGAGCGTCTGCCGCTTTACGAACGTATCAACTTCATCTCTATCTACTCTTCCAACCTCGAAGAGTTTTACAAAATCCGTGTAGCCGACCATAAAGCTGTTGCTTCCGGCGCTACGGAAAGCGATGAAGAAACCGTACAGTCAGCCCGCGAACTGGTAGAGGAAATAAATAAAGAAGTCACCCGCCAGCTGGATGACCGTGTACGCATCTATGAACAAAAAATACTGCCTGCCCTGCGCAAAAATCATATCATCTTTTATCAGGACAACCATGTAGAACCGTTCCACCAACAGTTTATCAAAGACTTTTTCCGGGAGGAAATCTTTCCCTACCTGCAACCTGTGCCTGTATCCAAAGATAAAATTGTCTCCTTCCTGCGGGATAACCGTCTTTACCTGGCAATACGAGTCTATCCGAAGAAAGAAGAAAAAAACAAAGGAGAAGAAACTAAAGAAAATATAGAAAAATATACCGGAGAGTGCATAAATGAAAGAAATGACGGAGAAGGTATAAAAGTAGGTATGGAAGCAGCAAGGCCAAATGTAACAGACCTCCGACAACCCCTTTACTTTGTGATGAAACAACCCTACGCCAAAGTGCCCCGCTTCATCGAACTTCCGTCTCGCGAGAAAAATCATTATTTGATGTTTACCGAAGACATCATCAAGGCAAACCTCAACCTGATCTTCCCCGGCTACGATGTCGACTCCAGTTACTGCATCAAAATTTCCCGTGATGCTGATATATTGATTGACGACACCGCCAGCAGTGCCGACCTCGTCGCTCAACTCAAGAAGAAAGTGAAGAAACGCAAGATCGGTGACGTCTGCCGTTTCGTCTACGACCGTGCTATGCCTTCTGAATTCCTGGACTTCCTTGTGGATGCCTTCCGTATTCAGCGTGACGAACTTGTCCCCGGTGATAAGCATTTGAACCTCGAAGACCTGCGTCATCTTCCCAACCCGAACAAATCCCTTCATAGCCTCGAAAAACCGAAGCCGATGAAGCTGACCGTCCTCGATGAGAAAGAATCCATTTTCAATTACGTCGCCAAAAAAGACCTATTATTATATTACCCTTATCACTCTTTCGAGCACTTTATCCACTTCCTGTATGAAGCCGTGCACAACCCGGAAACCCGTGAAATCATGGTAACTCAATACCGCGTAGCGGAAAACTCCGCCGTCATCAACACCCTGATAGCCGCCGCCCAAAACGGCAAGAAAGTCACCGTATTTGTGGAACTGAAAGCCCGCTTTGATGAAGAAAACAACCTTGCCACCGCCGAAATGATGCAAGCCGCCGGTATCAAGATAATCTACAGCATCCCTGGTTTGAAAGTGCACGCCAAAGTAGCCTTGATCCGTCGTCGCGGATTAAACGGTGAGAAAATCCCCAGCTACGCCTACATCAGCACCGGCAACTTTAACGAAAAAACCGCCACCCTTTACGCCGATTGCGGTCTTTTCACCTGTCGCAAAGAAATAGTGGCCGACCTCTATAACCTCTTCCGTACCCTGCAAGGAAAAGAAGACCCGAAGTTCACCACCCTTTTGGTAGCCCGTTTCAACCTCATCCCCGAATTGAACCGCCTGATCGACCGCGAAATATCCCTCGCAGACGAAGGCAAGCAAGGACGCATCATCCTAAAAATGAACGCCCTCCAAGACCCTACCATGATAGACCGCCTCTACGAAGCCTCCGAACACGGTGTACAAATCGACCTTATCGTCCGTGGTATCTGCTGCCTCATCCCCGGACAGTCATACAGTCGTAATATCCGTGTCACCCGTATTGTGGATAGCTTCCTCGAACACGCCCGCATCTGGTACTTCGGCAACGACGGCACCCCCAAAGTATTCATGGGCTCTCCCGACTGGATGCGCCGTAACCTCTATCGCCGCATCGAAGCCATCACCCCCGTTCTTGCCCCCGACCTGCGTGACAGCCTCATCGAAATGCTCGACATCCAACTCGCCGACAACCAAAAAGCCTGCTGGGTAGATGATAAGCTGCAAAACATATTCAAAAAAAGAACACCCGGCACCCCTGCCGTCCGAGCCCAATACACCTTCTACGACTGGCTAAACCAAAAAGACAACTAACATAAAATTCTTTCCGCAGCAACTATGCTGCGGAAAACACATCATTGCAAAACACATCATTGCAAAACACATCATTGCAAAACACATCATTGCAAAACACATCATTACAACCATACCCCAGCCCCCATCATACATACGATCACAATGACCTGCACCCCGCATGGTTTCCCGGCCTACTTTTTTCTCCGTCAAGCGAGCGCCCGTAACGTAGCGTCAAGAAGGGCAGACTGTTTGAGCGTAGCGAGTTTCTGCCCTTTAGCGAAGTGAAGGAAGCGAGTAGGAGAAAAAAGTCAGCCTTGAATTTTTCTTTGCTTCTTTCTTTTGTTTCAAGACAAAAGAAAGATGATTGTAATACAATTGTAACATGTATGACACCTCCCTGCAACGTCAAATCCCGTCCTTTGCAACTGGAAACAACATACACATATTATTTATGGAGACTATTTATTTATGCATTATCATCTTCCTCTTCGTCCTTGCCGTCTTCGATCTGATAGTCGGAGTCAGCAATGACGCAGTCAACTTCTTAAACTCCGCGGTAGGTGCCAAAGCCGCTTCGTTTAAAACCATCCTTTTCATAGCCGGCGTCGGCATATTTATTGGCGCCTCCCTATCCAATGGCATGATGGACATAGCCCGGCACGGCATCTACCAGCCCGAGCACTTCTACTTTGCCGAAATCATGTGCATCCTGTTAGCCGTCATGCTGACCGACGTAGTACTGCTGGACGTATTCAACTCCATGGGTATGCCCACCTCCACCACCGTTTCACTAGTCTTTGAACTACTCGGAGGAACCTTCGCCCTCTCACTTATCAAAGTACATAATAGCGACACCCTCGGTTTAGGCGACCTCATAAACACCGACAAAGCCCTTTCCGTCATCATGGCCATTTTCGTATCCGTCGCCATCGCCTTCTTCTTCGGAATGATCGTACAATGGCTGGCCCGTGTGATATTCACCTTCAACTATACGAAAAAGATGAAATACAGCATTGCCCTCTTCGGAGGTGTAGCCGCTACCGCCATCATCTATTTCATGCTTATCAAAGGACTGAAAGACAGCTCCTTCATGACCCCCGAAAACAAACACTGGATACAAGACAACACATTAATGTTAATCGCCGTCTTCTTCGTGTTCTTCACCGTACTGATGCAAATCCTTCACTGGATGAAAATCAACGTTTTCAAAGTCATTGTATTGATGGGCACCTTCGCCCTCGCCCTCGCTTTTGCCGGCAACGACCTTGTCAACTTCATCGGTGTTCCCCTCGCAGGCTTCTCCTCTTTTATGGACTATACCGCCAACGGAGGAGGAAATCCGAACGGCTTCCTGATGACCTCCCTGCTGGGGCCCGCCAAAACCCCGTGGTATTTCCTTATCGGAGCCGGAGCCGTTATGGTCTACGCCCTTTGTACTTCTAAAAAGGCACACGCCGTAATTAAAACATCCGTCGACCTTTCCCGTCAAGATGAAGGAGAAGAAACATTCGGAAGTACCCCGATTGCCCGTACAGTAGTCCGCATCAGTATGACACTTGCCAACGGAATCTCCCGCATTATGCCAAGTGGCAGCAAAGAATGGTTTGACTCCCGCTTCCGCAAAGACGAAGCTATCATTGCCGACGGAGCAGCTTTCGACCTTGTCCGCGCTTCTGTCAACCTGGTATTAGCGGGTCTGCTCATCGCCTTGGGAACTTCCCTGAAACTTCCTCTTTCTACCACCTACGTAACCTTCATGGTAGCTATGGGTACCTCCTTGGCCGACCGTGCCTGGGGACGTGATTCTGCCGTTTATCGTATTACCGGCGTATTAAGCGTCATCGGTGGCTGGTTCATCACTGCCGGAGCTGCCTTCACCATCTGTTTCTTCGTAGCCCTCGTACTTCATTATGGAGGAAATATCTCTATCATCGCACTCATCGGTATAGCTGTATTCATCCTGATCCGTAGCCAAGTGATGTACAAAAAACGCAAAGCGAAAGAACAAGGTAACGAAACTCTGAAGCAACTTATGCAAGCCACAGACAGCACAGAAGCCCTGCAACTGATGCGTAAGCACACCCGTGAAGAACTTTCCAAAGTGCTGGAATATGCAGAAACTAACTTCGAACTGACCGTCACTTCTTTCCTCCACGAAAATCTTCGAGGACTGCGTCGTGCTATGGGTTCCACAAAATTTGAAAAACAGCTCATCAAACAGATGAAACGTTCCGGCACCGTAGCCATGTGCCGCCTCGACAACAACACCGTACTCGAAAAGGGACTTTATTACTATCAAGGCAACGACTTTGCCAGCGAACTGGTTTACAGTATTTCTCGTCTCTGCGAACCTTGCCTGGAACATACCGACAACAACTTCAACCCATTGGATGCCATTCAGAAAGGTGAATTCAGCGATGTTGCCGAAGATATTACATATCTGATTCAGCAATGCCGTAAGAAAATGGAAAACAACGAGTACAACAATCTGGAAGAAGAAATCCGTCGTGCCAACGATCTCAACGGACAGCTTTCGCTATTGAAACGTAAGGAACTGCAACGCATCCAAAGCCAATCGGGAAGCATCCGGGTTAGCATGGTATATCTCACGATGGTTCAGGAAGCACAGAACGTAGTCACTTACACCATCAACTTAATGAAAGTAAGCCGTAAATTCCAAATGGAGACTGAAATGCCGTAAAGGCTGGAAACGATAACGTCCTTCACTGGAAAAAACGAATGATAACTCGAAAGAAAAGGACTGCTTGATAAACCCTATTTATATAAGTGAGGGTATGTCAAACAGTCTTTTCTTTTTAGAAAGTGGTTGGATAAAAAAGCTCTGTTCTTTAGCATTTGATTTGATAAAATTGTATATTTATAGTCGGTAAGATATTTGAGACGATTTAAAATGCAATGGTGTAAAAATGAAATGAATGAAATATCAATTAGAAATAACTACTTTACTGGTTCCTGTCAATGTGCATCAGTTGTTTGAGAAATGTGAATGGCCCGAACTAAACAGTTTTGACAAAGAAATGGTTGAGAACTATTTCTCTGATTTGGTAAATGGTATTCAAACCGATGAGGCTTTGGACGATTGGACGCTGACCGTTGTCCTTTATATCGGCACTTATTTGGGAGCCAGCCATATCAGTATCCGGAAACATGGAATCACCGATACGGTAACTAAAGAAAAAGTACTGACGATCGGTATACCTCTCCCTTGCAGTAAAACCGTTCGTTGGGGAGTGAAGAAGAAAGAACGTTTTACCGGTAAAACACCGGATGAAAGCTATAGGAGGAATAACAGGCTGCTTCCCGTCTACTTTGCGAAATATGATACTATGGGAACCTATATTGAAGATAACATCCGGATCGCCCTTTTGAATTTGTTTGAAGTAGGTTTTACCTTGAAAGGATATAAAGTAAAGAAACGGTGATAGTAACTGAATCGTAATCAAACTTCCTTTTCATAGGGATTAAACTTGCTTATCCCGGCAGGAAAACGTATCTTTGTTGGTAAGAAAACTATAACCGCAAGTTCTGATTATAAAACCGGAACTTTTGATTATGTAATCAGAAGTTTCAGTTATAAAACCAGAACTTGCGGTTTTAGTTTGCCCTAAGGGAAAAAGAACTTTTCTTCTAGGGGAGAACAAGTTTTCTACCTATAGCAAGGATGTTTTCTATTAGTAATGCGAATCAGTAGTTGAAATCACTAGCTGATTCAGTTAGTTAAATTGTTA
>NZ_QTNF01000024.1:0-88237 GCF_003603455.1 Bacteroides sp. AM37-9
ACTTTAAAGAAAGCTACAAATAGTTACCCCCAAGAAATTGCGGGTGAGCCATTTTTATGTTATTATTGAATCTGTTTTGAAACGGGTAAATAAAAAGAGCCCTGTCGCAGGTTGCGACAGGGCTCTTTCAAATTTGTTATATCTTTAATGAGGTATATACATACGAGCACTGCTCCCTTACGACTGTCGGAGTTGTAACGGGCGCCACCACCAATATGTATTTACTAACATTGTTCTCATTGTCTTTTGTAATTTTATGGGGGCAAATATAGACACTTTGTTTGAAACAGCAAACAAAATATGACTTTTTTTCTCTTTTGCCTTCATTTTTCTGATATAGAACAATTTTCAACCAGAACTGTTCTTATAAATATTGAATATTTAAACAAAAACAATTATGAAACAGAGAAAAGTTTTAGTAGGTATCGCTATTGCCATTTTCATTATATTATTATTGTATTGGTTATTGGTAGCAGAGGATATGAAACCCTGGTTGTCGGCTATGGTTCCTTCCGTGGCACAACAATTCTTTGCTTGATTCTGACAGGCTTCGGATAAATCATGTATCTTTGCAAGGATAGTGACTAATAACCAAAATAATAACAATAGACTAAGATATGGAAAATTTTATTTTTCAAAATCCCGTGAAACTAATCATGGGAAAAGGGATGATTGCCCGGCTGGCTAAAGAAATACCGTTAGACAAACGTATTATGATTACTTTTGGCGGCGGAAGCGTGAAGAAAAACGGAGTGTACGATCAGGTAAAGGAAGCATTGAAGGACCATTTTACGGTAGAATTTTGGGGAATCGAGCCCAATCCTGCTATCGAAACTCTCCGTAAAGCGATTGCTTTGGGAAAAGAAGAGAAAGTGGATTATTTGCTGGCTGTTGGCGGCGGTTCTGTTATTGACGGTACGAAATTGATTTCCGCAGGAATCCTGTATGATGGTGATGCCTGGGATTTAGTACTTGCCGGACGCCCGGTAACTCATACTGTACCTCTTTCCACTGTATTGACTTTGCCTGCTACCGGTTCGGAAATGAATAACGGAGCAGTTATTTCCCGTCGCGAAACGAAAGAGAAATATCCTTTTTATGCCAACTATCCAATCTTCTCTATTCTTGATCCGGAAGTAACTTTTACCTTGCCACCTCATCAGGTAGCTTGTGGATTGGCTGATACCTATGTTCATGTGATGGAGCAATATATGACTACTTCCGGACAGAGTCGCGTTATGGACCGTTGGGCAGAAGGTATTCTGCAAACTCTGGTGGAGATTGCTCCGAAAATTCGTGAAAACCAGCATGATTATCAACTGATGGCTGATTTTATGCTTTCGGCTACAATGGCATTGAATGGATTTATTGCTATGGGAGTGTCTCAAGACTGGGCTACTCACATGATCGGGCATGAAATTACTGCTTTGCACGGATTGACACATGGCCATACGTTAGCCATTGTTCTTCCTGCCACGTTGCAAGTGCTTCATGAAGAAAAAGGGGATAAGCTTTTGCAGTATGGTGAAAGAGTTTGGGGAATTACTTCCGGTACGAGAGAAGAGCGGATTGATGAAGCAATTTGCCGTACCGAAGAATTTTTCCGTTCACTGGGACTGACTACACGTTTGCATGAAGAGAACATCGGACAGGAAACTATTCTGGAAATCGAACGCCGCTTCAATGAACGTGGTGCTAAATATGGTGAGAATGGAAATGTAACAGGTGCTGTTGCTCGTAGAATATTAGAGACTGCACTTTAGGCACACTCTTACATGAAGTTTATAGAATAAGAAGGTTTCCGAAAAATCCTTCTTGCTAAATAAAATGTGTACCCTAAAAGTTGGATATAAAACTTTTGGGGTACATTTCATTAGTAGTGGTAATAATGTAAAGTACGGGGCAGTATTATTATCTTACAGGGTATACTTCATAATCAGTAACAGCAAAAAGAGTGATTTTATAAATCCAAGGCTTTTCGGTATTCTGTTTACTATTTCTCAATATTCTCTGTTCTTGGAATTTTGAACCAGAAACAAGAACCTTCTCCTTCTTTAGATTCCGCTCCGATAACTCCTCCCAGCCGCTCTACTATGACACGGCAGATGGCTAATCCGAGACCTGTTCCTTTAATAAACGAATTCAGTTTGACGAAACGTTCGAACACCTTGTCTATTTTGTCAGCAGGAATTCCGATACCTGTATCTTTTACATAAAAGTATATTTCATCACTTGCTTCTTCAATCCGGTATCCCATTTCGATAGAACCCTTGGAAGTGAACTTTAAGGCATTGTTTGTAAAGTTGATGATAACCTGTGATAAGCGTATGCGGTCTGTATTAATAATACATTGATTTGCTCTCTCTGTGAATACGATTTGTACGTCCGGTGAAGAGTTTTTTTCTTGCATTTGTCTGCAAATACCTTCCATCAGTTCATTAATGTCAGTTTGCGCAAATGTGAATTCCATAGTACCGGCTTCGATTTTGGAAAGATCCAGAATATCGTCTATCAGTTGCAATAATAAGATATTGTTGCTGGAGATTATTTTCACGAACTCCTGTTTCTCTTCTTCCTCTTCTGTCTGGCAAACCATTTCGGAAAATCCTACAATTGCGTTTAGTGGGGTTCGTATTTCATGGCTCATATTAGCGAGAAAGGCAGATTTTAGTCGATTGGATTCTTCGGCTTTTTCCTTTGCCTCTTGCAACATTCTATTCATTTTTAGTTTTTCTGTGATGTTTTCAAAACGAAGTAATCCGCCAATAATTTCAGTTTCTTTTTCGTCGCCAAAAACGGGAGTTGCGGTCACTTCAAAATCTACATCGTCTACACTGATTGTATGTCGGATTATTTTGCCTTGTTCGATTGCTTTCTTGAAAGCACATTGTCCACATGGTTCATTACGAAGTGCACTGGTCTGATAGCAAATTTTTCCCGGTATGTATCGTCTTCCTTTTACCAGGCTGGCGATTTGTCTTGTTTCTTCCCATTGCACCCGGTAATTTTTATCAATATAGATAAGCCCGAAGTCAATACTTTTTAGAGCTAGTTTCTGCTTCTTCAATGCTTTTTCTAGTTCTTCTTTGGCTGCAACCAATTCTCTTTCATAATTCTTGAGTTGAGTGATCTCCCATCGGGTTGCCAGTAGCCATCTTTTTTCCCCTTCCCATGAAATAATTGATTTTACAGCAATCGTATCATGGGTGATTCCATCGGGAGTGATATATTTTTCTTCTTTGCGGTATACTTTGCCTTCTTGTACGAGTTCTTTGTCGATATTCCGGTATTTTTCTCCTCTTTCTTCTCCGTATATTTCGTAGTCAGTATGTCCGATGGCTTCTTCACTACTGATACCGGATTGAACGGCTGATTCTTTATTCCAGTAATAGTATCGGAAATCATTTGCAATGTCTTTTACGAAGATCGGAAAAGGAAGGTTGTCGAGAATATCAAAAGAAAAACGATAGGAATGATTGGTCTTTTTAATCGTTTTGTGTAATTTGTGGATTCTATATAATAAAATGCTGATGATAAGGAGTAAAATAATTACCAGTAAATAATTATAACCCCAAGGTACTTCACCAATCCAGGAAATTAACAAAATATTGTTTGCCATAAAATGTTTGATATAAATAGGGTGTAAAGATATGAATTGTTCTCTGAACTATCAAAAGATAATACATAAATATATTGCTTTTCAACATTATATTATGAGGATGTAATAAAATATGATATGATAAATGTGGATGTATGGTGTCTTGTATTTCCTGTATGGTATGATATTTTGAATGATTTTGAATCTTTTTCTAGAGGAAAAATGTATTAAAATATTAAATGATGTCTCATGAACTAAAATCATTTCTAATTTGTTTTAATAACGCTGGAGTATTTTCTATTTTTGTTCACCTAAATTAGTTTTGATAGAGTCAAAATAAAACAATCATTTAATTACGTATGCTAATAACCATTATTATTCTCGTTCTTTCGGCTGTCTTTTTCGTGAACGGCAAGGTTCGTTCGGATATTGTGGCACTATGTGCGCTGATAGCCTTACTTGTTTTTCAGATATTAACTCCTGACGAGGCACTCTCCGGTTTTTCCAATTCGGTAGTCATTATGATGATCGGATTGTTTGTTGTAGGAGGGGCTATTTTCCAGACAGGACTGGCAAAAATGATTAGTTCCCGAATTCTTAAACTTGCGGGAACCAGTGAGATCCGGTTGTTTCTATTGGTGATGTTGGTAACTTCTGTCATTGGCGCGTTTGTCAGTAACACAGGTACGGTGGCATTGATGCTTCCTATTGTTGTTAGTCTGGCGATGAGTGCCGGCATGAATCCCAGCAGGCTGTTGATGCCGTTGGCTTTTGCAAGTAGTATGGGAGGTATGATGACTCTGATTGGTACTCCGCCGAACCTTGTGATACAGAATACGTTGACTTCCGCCGGACTTGAGCCGCTTTCTTTCTTCTCTTTCCTGCCTGTCGGCATTGTCTGTGTAATTGTCGGTACACTGGTTCTGATGCCGCTTAGTAAATGGTTTCTTTCTAAAAAAGGCCAGAAAGATGATAATAAACGTTCGGGCAAGTCATTGAAACAGTTGGTTAATGAATATGGACTTTCCAGTAATTTGTTTCGTTTACAGGTGATAAAAGATTCACGGCTTTTGGGGAAGACAATAATTGATCTGGATATTCGTCGTAAATATGGTTTGAATATTATGGAAGTTCGTCGTGGTGATGCATCGCAACATCGTTTTCTGAAAACGATTACTCAAAAGTTTGCTGCACCGGACACGATGTTAGAAGTAGAGGATATTTTGTATGTGACTGGAGACTTTGATAAGGTGCAACTCTTTGCGGAAGATTACCTGTTGGAGATCTTGGGCGACCATGCAACGGAAGAAACAAAAAGTACGACTAATTCGCTTGATTTTTATGATATCGGTATTGCTGAAATAGTATTGATGCCATCTTCTAATTTGATAAACCAGACAATTAAAGAAGCTGGTTTCCGTGATAAGTTTAATGTGAACGTATTGGGGGTTCGTCGTAAAAAGGAATATTTATTGCAAGATTTGGGGAATGAGCGTATTCATAGTGGTGACGTGCTTTTGGTGCAAGGAACATGGAATAATATAGCCCGTCTTAGTAAGGAAGATGCTGATTGGGTTGTTTTGGGACAACCTTTGGCGGAAGCGGCTAAAGTTACGTTAGATTATAAAGCTCCGGTAGCAGCTGCTATTATGGTGTTAATGGTGGCAATGATGGTTTTTGATTTCATTCCGGTAGCTCCGGTTACAGCCGTTATGATAGCGGGTATATTGATGGTGCTTACAGGATGTTTCCGCAATGTGGAAGCGGCTTATAAAACGATCAACTGGGAAAGTATTGTATTGATCGCTGCCATGCTTCCTATGTCTCTGGCATTGGAGAAAACGGGAGCTTCAGAATATATTTCCAATACATTGGTGAACGGCTTGGGATCATACGGACCAGTTGCATTGATGGCAGGTATTTATTTTACGACTTCGTTGATGACGATGTTTATTAGTAATACGGCTACCGCTGTTTTGCTTGCTCCGATTGCTTTGCAAAGTGCCATACAGATTGGAGTCAGTCCGGTTCCTTTCTTGTTTGCTGTGACGGTAGGTGCAAGTATGTGTTTTGCTTCTCCGTTCTCTACGCCGCCTAATGCCTTGGTAATGCCTGCAGGACAATATACTTTTATGGATTATGTAAAAGTAGGATTACCGTTGCAGATTATTATGGGAATCGTGATGATTTTTGTATTGCCATTGATTTTCCCCTTTTAGTCTTTGATTTTTATCTTGTCAATGGGGGAGATGAAAGAAATAGAGATTTGTAGCGCTGAATCTTTGTCTTTTTATGAAGAGTTGCATATTTCCATGCAACTCTTTTTTTTGCTGTATACTATTGAATAAATAGTATTAAAATTTTTATATTCAACGATATAACTAACTGTCATCTAATATAAATAATTAGAGTGAGGCGCTTTAAAAGATGTTAACTGCAAATCGGAAAATGCAATGTAATCTGTATAATGTTTATAAATACAATTATCTTTGTGCGTTCATTGCTGATTATTGATTAGTAGTGATTTATGTTTTTCGCAAATAAAACAAACTAAAGCATTAAAAGATTATGAAACAGAACATTGCAAAAGTATTCACTTTCTCGTTGTTGGCGTCTTCCATCAGTTTTATCAGTTGTGTTGATAATGAGAAAAATCTGTTTGATGCAGATCAACTGAAGCAAATTTACGAAGAAACTTTTCCTGTAAAAAACATCGATCTTGATGGTGATTGGACAGTGTCACGAAGTGTGATAGCGTGTGTGTCAGTTAATGGAGATCAGGGAGTAGATTATAAGATACAAATATTTGATGCCGATCCATTAAGTCCGGGAAGTACAGCAAAACTCTTAGCGGAAGGAACTGTCAATCAAAGTACGACTTTGAATGTGGTGATGGATTGTGCAACAGCGCTTGATAAGGTGTTTGTTGCACGCATAGATGAGCACAAACGCTATCTGGTTCAACCGGTAGCGATTGAAAATGGTACAGTGACAGCGCATTTAGGAGACGCACATTATATATGGATATACAGGAGCACAACGTCTCATGTTGAATACAGGGAATGCTAGTACCCCTCTGACCGATATATACATTCTTGAAGTGAACGTCAAACTTAAGAATACAATATCTGTCCCTAGTGTGACAGATGGTTTAGACTTCTTCATTGCTTATCAGGGGATAGGTCAAAAGAGAACGGAAGTCCATTTGACTCATTTTAATTCGGCTACGGCGAATGGGCAATTGGCAGATAATGAAGTGCTCGAAGTAATCAAGGCAGTTAATAATACTTGGGCTCTTTGTGTTCCTGATAAATTTGCTTATCCAACAGAAACAACAGTGATAACGAATGCATATTCTAAATTTGCAGATTGGGCACACGATCAGAGCTCAACCACAGATTGGTATAAGACTGTTAGTAGTGACAAGGTGATTCAGTACTAAACTTTTCGTCATCTCTACACTTTTTACATAAAGTTTTAGAATCCCTGATTATACTGACGATTGTTTGTGTAATCAGGGATTTTGCTATCTCACATGTTTTGTTATTTCTCTCTGTTAGCAAGCAAAAACCTTTAAAATGCTGAAAATTTTGCTTGTTTTGTACAAAAGCACCGTGTTTCTCATTGAAAAGCATCGTTATATTTGTGAAAAACATAAGGATAAAGTAAGCAAAAGATGCGGATAATGTCACCAAAAGCTATGGATAGAGTAAGCAAACCATTGGGATAGTGTCGCTATGTCGTAAATATTGTTAGTATTTTCTACTTTCCTTCCATTGGCTTTTCTATTTCGGTCTTTGATAATGATAAATAGAAAAGAATAAAAGGGAACTTTATTGGTATAGATAATATCTCTTTGGTGGTAAAAAACTTGATGACGTATCAAAAAGTGTATATATCGTGCCTGATTATAGAATAACGATTTAAGCAAATTCCTCTACAGTGGCAGAAACTCTTTATTCCAATAAAAGGGAGGAAAGAAACGATTCCTGGTAGATTAAGAATTACAAAGTGTCAATGGTGACTTTTTGTAAACTATAGTTTCTATAAGATAGGTTTCATCAATTGTTAAGGCATTTTTTCTCTCTGTCCCAATTATATATTTTAATGCTTTGTAACTATGAAGAGACAAAGAATAGTAGCTATGTTGAATAATAGTTGCTTGATGGCATAGCACGATAGAACTTCCGTAATGTACAAATCAAGCGATTTAAGGTTGAATAAACTTAAATCGCTTTTCTCCGCATCACTACTATCTGATCGAACCGCTTTTGTGACGGAGTGCCAACTATAATTTCCTTTGGAGGGAATCGCTTATCGAACTCATTAGCAGCTGATTTATCGACCTGATATATTTCATCTTCTATGTAACGTCCTTTAGCGTTGGCTAAAGCATTATCATATAATTCATAAACATGAAGAGCAGTAGCATACATATTATCTTCGGTGCGAATCCCTAATGTTTCAGCAGGAATGAATCTTTGCCGGAGGTAATAATCCGGATCACCGCAAAGTAAAATGGCACGAAATCCCATATCGAAAGCTCGTTCTTTGGTCAGCGCAATCATTTTTCCTCCAATACCTTTCTGTTGATATTCGGGAAGAACAGAAATAGGCCCCAGACTCAATACTTCATATTGGTTACCGTCATCTGCCATGATAAATGATTTAAGGCAGACCACATTGCCGACAATCTTGCCATTAAGTTCTGCAACAATATCGAGTTCCGGTACAAATTTGGGATGGTTACGCATGATATGGAGCAGATAATGTTCGTCACACCCCGGAGAAAAATGATTCCAAAAGGCTTCCCGTGTGACATTTTCGGTTTCATTATAATCCGAAGGTTGCTCAATTCTAAGTTTTATATCCATCTTATCAAATATATAGTTGCACAAATATAGAGAACAAAATTTGAATATTTACCTCTTTAAGGACGAATCTGTACATTATAGCAAGATGAGACAAAAACTCCCGATACAAAGTTTGAATATACACTAGTATCAGGAGCTTTGTGTATTGATACATCAAGATTGTAGAGAATTAAACTTTGTTCATATTTTGCGTGTACAGACTATTGATGATACCGTCGAACAGTCCGATGGTAGGTACAATAATTCCGGTGGCTTTCACATGAGTAGCTATCTCAAGAAATATTTCAGCAGCAGGAACAATAACATCGGCCCGGTCCGGTTTCAACTTATATTGCTTGATACGCTGTTCGGTAGAGAGCTTTCAATGTTTCATATATATCTTGCAGTGATCTTTTTTATTTTACTTTGTTTCATACTGAAAGAGAACTGTTTAAATTTTCTGCAAAAATATCAATGTGGGATGTAATCGTCATAACGATATTATTACGAACTTATTACAATGTTTATTTGTTATTTTTATATATCAGTAGAAACACTTATATTCGCAAAAGTATTGGAACAGACTCGGTTAAAAAATATAGAATTTATGAAGACAATGAATTATTCCCTTATTCGTATTCTCTTTGCACTTGTGATAGGATTGGTACTCGTGATTTGGCCAAATGCGGCTGCCAGCTATATTGTCATTACAGTTGGTGTTGCCTTTTTAATTCCCGGTGTTATCAGCCTTTTTGGCTATTTCGGCCGGAAAAGACAGGAAGGTGAGGCGGCTCCCCGTTTCCCGATAGAAGGAATCGGCAGTTTATTATTTGGACTTTGGCTGATTGTGATGCCTGAATTCTTTGCAGATGTTCTGATGTTTTTATTGGGATTTATCCTGATAATGGGAGGAGTGCAACAGATTGCTTCTTTATCGATGGCACGTCGGTGGATGCCTGTTCCGGGAGCGTTTTACCTGGTTCCTTCATTGATTCTTATTGCAGGTATCATCGCTTTGTTTAATCCGACAGGAGCACGTAATACTGCATTTATAATTATTGGTGTGAGTAGTTTGGTTTATTCGCTTACCGAATTAATCAACTGGTTCAAGTTTACCCGTCGTCGTCCGAAGACTCCGGTGGTACATGACGATGATGATATTGAGGATGCAAAGATAATCGAATAAAAAAGAAGAGGACTGCTTCACAGCACCCCTCCCCGCAAACTTAAAACAACCAACAAAAGAAATAGATAATTTCATAACGGTGAACTGTGAGTGGTAAACGGTAAATGCGTTGCAGTGCAATTGGTTCACCGTTTATCGTTCACCGTTCTTTTTTTCTATCTCACAAATAACAGTTCCCTGTATTTCGGAAGCGTCCACATCTGGTTGTCAACAATGAGTTCCAACTTATCGATGTGGTAGCGGATTTCTTCCAGTGCCGGAACGATCGTGTCGTGGTAGGCAATGGCCTTTTCCCGTTCGCTTTCTATCTTGTTCGCAACCTTACGAGCTTCAATCATTGCATCTACATGCTCCTTGATGAAGGCTGTGCGGTCGGCAATCTCTTCAATAAGCTCCAGGTTTTTAGCAGACAATTTCGCTGCCTTTTCTGCCGGGAAAAGAGATTGCATCTTATAGACATTATTAATTAAATCCGTTTGATATTGAGTGGCCACCGGAATGATATGGTTCATAGCCAAATCACCCAATACACGCGCCTCGATCTGAATCTTCTTCGTATACGTTTCCCATTTCACTTCGTTGCGGGCTTCCAGTTCTTTCTTTGTCATTACACCGGTAGCTTCGAACATGGCAATGGTTTCCGGTTTCAGGTAGTTATCGAAGATAACAGGAACACTGGTTTCGCAATCCAGTCCACGGCGGGCTGCTTCTTTCTTCCATTCGTCGCTGTAACCATTGCCGTCAAAATGAATCGCTTTACATTCCTTGATATATCCACGGATAATTTCAAGAATGGCAGACACTTTAGGTTCTCCTTTTTCAATCAAAGCATCCACATCTTTCTTAAACTTCACCAATTGGTCTGCTACGGCAGAGTTCAATGCAATCATGGCAGACGCACAGTTTGCCTCGGAACCTACGGCACGGAACTCAAAACGGTTTCCGGTGAAAGCAAAAGGAGAGGTACGGTTACGGTCAGTATTATCAATCAACAATTCGGGAATCTGCGGAATATCCAACTTCATTCCCTGTTTGCCGCTAAGACTAATCAAATCATCTTTCGTACTGTTTTCAATGTGATCCAATACCTGCGACAATTGCTTCCCTAGGAAAGAGGAGATGATGGCAGGAGGTGCCTCATTAGCTCCCAGACGGTGGGCGTTGGTAGCGCTGGAGATAGAAGCTTTCAACAATCCGTTATGATGATAAACTGCCATCAATGTGTTTACGACGAAAGTAACAAAACGCAGGTTATCTTCCGGAGTCTTACCCGGTGCCATTAATAAAATGCCCGTGTCAGTTCCCAACGACCAGTTGTTGTGTTTACCCGATCCGTTGACGCCCTTAAAAGGTTTTTCATGAAGCAGTACGCGGAAACCATGACGGCGACTAACCTTACGCATCAATGACATAATCAGCAAGTTATGGTCGTTAGCAAGGTTACACTCTTCAAAGATGGGGGCTAACTCGAACTGGTTCGGGGCAACTTCGTTGTGACGGGTCTTAACAGGAATACCCAACTTTAACGCTTCAATTTCGAGGTCCTTCATGAAAGCGGCTACGCGGGTGGGGATAGCACCGAAGTAGTGGTCCTCCAACTGCTGGTTTTTGGCACTGTCATGTCCCATCAAAGTACGACCGGTCATTAGCAAGTCCGGGCGTGCGGCATACAATCCTTCGTCTACGAGGAAGTATTCCTGTTCCCAGCCCAAGTAAGCAACTACTTTTTTCACTTCCGGGTTGAAGTAACGACATACGTCTACAGCAGCTTTATCTACAGCCCGCAATGCTTTCAGCAAGGGAGCTTTATAGTCGAGAGCTTCGCCGGTATATGCGATAAACACAGTCGGGATGCAAAGTGTATCATCTACAATGAAAGCAGGTGATGAGGGGTCCCATGCGCTGTAACCACGGGCTTCGAATGTATTACGGATACCGCCATTCGGAAAAGAAGAAGCATCCGGTTCCTGCTGTACAAGCAGTTTACCAGTAAATTCTTCCATCATACCGCCTTTGCCGTCATGTTCAACGAAAGCATCATGCTTTTCAGCTGTACCCTCGGTCAGCGGTGCGAACCAGTGCGTATAATGAGTAACACCCATTTCGATGGCCCATTTCTTCATGCCGGCAGCTACTTCGTCGGCAATACTGCGATCTAGCGGAGCACCGTTGTCAATGGCGTCAATCAGTGCATTATATACCTTGCTGGGAAGGTATTTGAACATCTTCTCCTTGTTGAATACATACTTGGCGAAATACTCCGAAGGACGTTCGGCAGGTGTTGCTACCTCAACAGCTTTCTTTTTGAAAGCTGTCTCTACTACTCTGAATCTAAGTTTTGACATAATACCTGATTTGATTTGTTGTTAAATATGTTAGAGTAAATAATTACTTTGTTATGTGGTTCCCGGAAAGGCGATCAAACCTGTCCGGAAGTTTTTTCTGTGATTAGCGGGGTAGTGATTAGTAGTAAGTTGTGCGCAGCTGTCTTTCACTAATCACTAAACCGTTCATCACTAAATTAGTTGTAAGCAGATTCTCCGTGTTCGTAAATATCAAGACCTTCTTCTTCGATACGTGCCGGAACGCGAAGTCCGTGAATCTTATCAAGCGTTTTGAAAATGATGAATCCCATGCCTGCTGCCCATGCACCTACTACCAATGCTCCGAATATTTGTGCACCGAGGAACCCGAAACCGTAGCCATAGAATAAACCTTCACTGGTGGAGAACAAACCTGTAAGAATAGTTCCTAAAAAACCACAAACACCATGTACAGAAGATGCACCTACCGGATCGTCTATTTTTAAAACCTTGTCAATGAAGTCAACGGAGAATATCATTACGACACCACATATTGCACCTATTAAGGCTGCTCCTGCAGGAGATACTGCGTCACATCCTGCTGTGATGCCTACCAGCCCTGCCAAGATACCATTCAGTGTCAATGACAGGGAAGGTTTTCCATATTTCATCCAGCTCACCAACAGAGCGAAGAAACCACCGGCACAAGCTGCCAGATTCGTTGTCAGGAATACGTGGGAGATGGCGATAGCATCGGCTTCGGTTGCTGCTGCCAATTGAGAACCGGGGTTGAACCCGAACCATCCGAACCAAAGAATGAATACGCCTAGTGCGGCAATAGTTAGGCTATGGCCTGGGATAGCTTTTGATTTGCCGTCTTTACCATATTTACCGATACGGGGGCCAAGAATGGCGGCACCTACCAAAGCAATCCATCCACCTACAGAGTGAACGACCGTAGAACCGGCAAAGTCATGGAAGGTGGTTCCGAAGAGACTCATCATGAAAGAACCTTCTTCACCGTTCATCAACCAGCCTCCGCCCCATGTCCAGTGACCGGATATCGGATAAATCAGTACACTGATAAAGATGGTGTAGACGATATACATAGAGAATTTTGTACGTTCTGCCATGGCTCCCGATACAATTGTAGCTGCTGTCGCACAGAATACGGTTTGGAATATGAGGAATCCTTCGGTTGGCAGACCATTATCAATGAAAGAAAGGTCGAAGAAGTGGGGCATTCCGATGAATCCGCCTGCGCCGAACATCAATCCGAAACCGATAAACCAGTATAGTAAAGAGCCGAACATGAAGTCTACAAAGTTCTTCATCAGAATGTTGGCAGTATTTTTCACTCTGGTAAAACCTGCTTCTACTAATGCAAATCCCGGCTGCATGAAGAATACGAGCATTGCTGCAAGCAACATCCATACAGTATTCAATCCAAGAGCTAATTCACCGACCGTATCGGGAGCTGCTGATGCTTCTTCGGCAGGAGCGGTAACGACTTCGGTAATTGTTTCTGTAACTGCTGCAACTGTATCGGCAGCGGCCGTGTTTTGTGCCGACATATCAGTAGTAAAACAGCACAAAATGAATATAGTAGTGGCTATCCACAGCTTTACGAAGCTATGGCTTTTATATTTTGTATCCATAATAATTATCTTATTTTATACCTATTATTTTATTAGTGATGTTGTAAACCTCTTTATAAACGTTATGATCCGCAAGGAAACCTGGGAGCGGCACCTTGCCGCTGCCGATTAACGTTCTTGTTCTGCATTGTAGAGGGCTATGTCACCACGTTCGGCAGTGCGTATGCGGATAGCGTCTTCGATAGGAATGACGAAAATACGTCCGTCACCGATTTCTCCGGTCTGTGCAGCTTTGATGATAGCCTGTACTGTTTTCTCGGTATTCTTGTCGCGCACGACAATAGAGATCAAAATTCGTTCAATGGTGCTGGTGTCATAAACTACGCCACGGTAGATACGTCCTTGCCGTGCTTTTCCAATGCCTCTTACATCGTAATAAGAGAACCATTCGATGTCCGCTTCGAGTAGGGCGTCTTTTACGTCCTCGAATTTGGTTTTACGGATGATAGCTTCAATCTTTTTCATATACCTTAAATATTAGTGTGTCCTGTAAAAGAAAGAGGTATAGGGTAGCGGCAGCCATAGCAGGTTACCATACAACAAACCGATAAAATCTAAACTCTAACTACCTTTTCTAATCCCTATACGCTCTTTGTATTGTAAATTCTCTCTCTTAAAAACTTAGTCCGAAAGCAAAGTAGGCTCCTTCAGTGCGTGGGTTCACTGTTACTTTGGCAAATGTCGGTACGGAGAAGGAATCTGTGATTTTAATCTCCTTGGATGCTCCGAGACTGATGTCTGTTACGCAGAATCCACTGGTATAGCCATTATAAAAAGTCGTTTCCCAAGGAACCATACCTAAATCTACTGTCCAGTCGAGACCTCCCAATTTGAAAGGTGCGCTAAGTGCGAGGTAAGAAGAATAAGCTCTTTTGCCGTTTTCTTTCACACCGTCGGCACCTGCAAAGTTTGTGTACCAGTTGACGGCTAGCGGACCGAAATCATATCCCACTTGTGCTTCAAATACATGTGCTGTAGAATAGGCCCCATATTGGAAATACTTATTGGTTGTATAAATCTCCTTTCCGTATTCATCTACATCCCCTGTATATGTTTTATCAAACCAATAATCCGTTATTGAAACACTAAATCCACCAATTGAATAACCGAGAGTTAAGTCAAACTCTTTTGCATCTTTGGATTCAATTCCTACTGATCCCCATGCTCCGAGTGATAAACCTTTGTAAGAGATTCCCAGTGAAGGCTGGACGCTAACTCCGCCTAAATTCTGACCGCGCCAGATGTAACCACTTACCAAATCTGCCCCAACGGAAGCTTCTACCTTATCTTGTGCCATCATTGTAGACGGGACAAGTCCTGACAGTAATAATGCTACTGTTATTACCCCCAATTTGTTGTTAATCGTCGTTTTCATCGTCTTTTTACCTTTAAAAGTTAGAAAAATGTGGATGTACGGTCCATTTGTTATATAGTAGCGCGCAAAATACTATCGTTTTTTATGGATAACTGATTATGGATAACTGATCCTGCAGGAATGATGATGTTCGTTTAATGGGGGCATGTTGAACTTTCTATTTCCCGCTATCCATTATTCATTCAGTCAGAGCCAGTTCTTTATTCTTCTCATCGCTTCGATACAGTCGTTGCGTTCGCCGAATGCAGTTAAACGGATATACCCTTCACCGCTTGGCCCGAAACCTACACCGGGAGTACCGACCACATTGGCTTCATACAACATCTGTTCGAAGAATCGCCATGAAGAAAGTCCGTTCGGAGTTTTCACCCACAAGTAGGGAGCGTTGATGCCGCCGTATACTTTCAGTCCTGTGGCTTCCAAGCCTTCCTTCATGATTTTTGCGTTGGTCATATAATAGTCGATTGTTTTCTTAATCTGTGCCTTGCCTTCTGCACTGTAAACGGCTTCTGCTGCCCGTTGGGTAATATAAGAAGTGCCGTTAAACTTAGTACACTGGCGACGGTTCCACAATCTGTTGAGTGGTATGCGATCACCTTCCAGAGTGGCGGCAGTGAGCTCTTTCGGAACCACGGTATATCCGCAGCGTACTCCTGTAAATCCTGCCGTTTTTGAAAAACTACGGAATTCAATCGCGCACTTTTTAGCTCCCTTAATCTCATAGATAGAGTGGGGGACATTCTCGTCCTGGATATATGCCTCGTAAGCGGCATCGAACAGAATCAGTGTATCGTTTGCCAAGGCATAATCCACCCACTTTTTCAGTTCTGGTTTGGTTAAGGTGGTCCCTGTCGGGTTGTTCGGATAACAGAGATAAACGATGTCTATCCGTTTGTCCGGAATTTCCGGGATAAAGTTGTTCTCACTTGTGCAAGGCATATAAGTAACGTTGCTCCATTTACCCGTTTCTTCTTCCAATACTCCGGCGCGTCCGCACATAACGTTACTGTCTATGTAAACCGGATAAATGGGATCTGTAACACCTACGCTATTGTCGTGGCGAAGAATATCACCTATATTTCCGGTATCGCTTTTAGCCCCGTCACTGACAAAAATCTCGGATGCCGAGAAATGAATCCCGCGTGGAGCGAAATCGTTCTTTATGATTGCTTCAATCAGAAAATCATATCCCTGTTCAGGACCATATCCGCGGAATGTATCTTTGCCGGCCAGCTCTTCTACCGCTTTATGCATTGCTTCTATACAGGCTGGAGGAAGTGGCTGCGTAACGTCGCCGATACCTAGCCGGATGATGTCCTGTTTGGGATGCGTTATCCTGAAAGTATTTACCTTTTTCGCTATATCCGAGAATAAATAACTTCCTGGTAATTTTAAAAAATGCTCGTTTACTAATGCCATATTGTTATTGTTTTAAGTTTCTATTACTATTTATTCTCAACTCTCCATTCTCAACTCTCAACTTTTTCAACAATTTCCCCATCGAAAACCTTGGTTGCCGGTCCGGTCATTAATATATGTCCGGAGGTTTCATCCCATTCGACGGTAACTGTCCCTCCATCCATTATCACATCACTTTTTCTTCCTGCAAGTCCGTTGATGAAGGCGGCTACTGCTGTGGCGCAGGCACCTGTCCCGCAAGCTTGAGTAATTCCCGATCCTCTTTCCCATACTCTCATTCGTATGGTGTCTTTACCGACGATCTGTGCAAACTCTACATTCGTTCTGTCGGGAAAGAGAGGATGATTCTCCAGTTCAGGACCGATTTCCGGCAGATTAATTCGGGTAATGTCATCAACAAATGTGACGAGATGAGGATTACCCATTGATACTTTAGTAGATTGGAAAGGATATTTCTTTCCCCAATCAATCTCTCCTGTTTCTTGTGGACTGCCCATATCTACGGTGACTGTATTGACTGTTTTTCCCTCTACCTGCAATTTCAGAATTTTAATTCCCGATAGTGTATCCAAAGTTATTTCTGTTTTATCAGTCAATCCATATTCATATACATATTTGCCTACGCAGCGGCTACCATTGCCACACATCATTGCTTCCGAACCGTCGGCATTGAAAATACGCATACTGAAATCCGCTTTATCAGAGACACCAATCAATATTAGTCCATCGCTTCCGATTCCTGTATGAAACTTGCTCCATTCGATCGCTTTCTTTTCAGGGTCTGCTATCGGATATCTGGTCGTATCTACATATATGTAGTCATTTCCTGCTCCATGCATTTTAGTGAACTTAATTCTTGCTGTCATTTTGATTGGTATTTATTGGTTGTTGTATCCTTTTGTTTTATTACAATGCAAAGATATGACTTTTTGCTTTATATTTTATTGAAAAGTATGTCTAATCTCTATTAATTTTCTGTGAACTTATAATTGCCTTTCATACGGCTATGTTTAGTTATAATTTGGAATTATATATATTCATATATTAATAAACTGTTATTTGAGCGAATTGCTTTGCATATTCTTTCATAATATATGAAGAATATTTAGTCCTGATAATCCATAAAACCAGTTATAAAAACAAGAAATATATCTTTTTTCTTTTGACGATATGAAAGTGAAAATCCTTATTTTTCTATCATATTGTTCGCGGAGTGTTTTGAAGAACCTTTTTCTGTATTCATTGTTTTAGCACTATCATTAATATAAAAACGTAGCGATATGAATATAGAGAAACAATTAGAAACAGCAGTTAAAACCAACCATCTGGTGTTGGTGGTGTTCTATGCCGATTGGTCCCCTCATTATGAGTGGATAGGGCCTGTGCTTCGAACTTACGAAAAGAGAACTGTGGAATTGATTAGAGTGAATGCAGAAGAGAATAGAGCAATTGCTGATGCTCATAATGTAGAAACAGTACCGGCTTTCCTTCTATTGCATAAGGGGCATGAACTTTGGAGGCAGGTAGGAGAGCTTACGGTAGAAGAATTAAAAGAGGTATTGGATGATTTTCAATGAATTGTCTGTAATCTTTTATTGGTATTCATAAAAAGGACTCTTTTCTTTTTTCGTTAAAAGATTGATATTTCTAAAGTGTTGGTATTAAGAGTATTATAGAAGAGCATTTTTTCATTTAAAGAAACGGGTGTTTCCTTTTAAAGGAAACACCCGTTTGACACCGAGAAACAATCTGTTTCTTTTAAAGGAAGATTCCGTTTCCTTAAAGCCAGATATTAAATTCTTTAATATGTGAATATTTTTTCTTATTGAAGCTTTTTAAGTTCTTCTTGTAAGATGACCGGTTCGTTAGTGGTGATGAAATCTACCTTTTGTTCGATCAGCCATTTCATATCTTCTACTTCGTCTACTGTCCATACGTTGACTTTCAAGCCGAGGTCGTGAGCTTCTTTGATCCATTCGGGGTGTTTCTTGATCACTCCCATGTGATAGTCCAGACCGGCAGCACCAAGTTCTTTCAGCTCTTTGGGAGACAATTCTCCGTTAAGGTAATATACCGGAGTACCGGCAGGAGCCAAACGGATAAACTCTTTCATGGCATGTAGAGAGAACGTGATATATTCCATACGGTTTTCCAGTCCCATTTTCTTCACCATGGCAATGATTCCTTGCACCGCTTTAGTCTCACGTTTCTTGTTGCTATGTGCTTTCAGTTCGAGAATCAATTGGGTTTTACAGTTTTTTCCGGTTTCCAGATACTGTTCCAGGCTGGGTAAGTTTTCTCCGTTGGATAATTTAAGTCCGGTCAGTGCATCACCTTTGGAATATTCCATCGGCCTCATCTTATATACAGGATCATGGTTAACCACCAGCTTGTTATCCTTCGCGATCCATACGTCAAATTCTGAACCGTAACAACCGATGGAATCTGCTTTTAGAAGTGATGAAATACTGTTCTGCGATGATCCCGGAGTTTTCCAGAAACCGCGGTGAGCTATCACTTTTGTCTGTGCCTGCATACAACAAGCAGCCATTAGAAGGGCAGAAGCCATCATCATTTTTTTTAAATTCATTTGTTTGATCTTTTAAAAGTTTGATAGATTTAATTGGGTTTGGCCTCAAAATTATAAAAAAGATAACGCAAATCAGCCGATAATATGCTAATCTGCGTTAATCCTTGGGATTTTAGAATAGAAATGCTACAAAAGAGTGTCAAAAATAAGACTGTCTGTCATAAAAACATTCTCCGGACACGTCTGATAGTTTGCACAAAAGGAGTTTGTCACTCTTTTATTAATCAGGTATAGGCCTCTTCATGTATTCCTTTCACTGCACGTCCACTAGGTTCATTCAGATTCCTGAAAGCAATATCCCATGCCAGAGCTTCTGCTGTGGAGCAGGCTACACTCGGAACGCTGGGGACGGTGCGTGCTGCGCTTTCACTGGGGAAATGCTCTTCGAAAATGCTACGATAGTAGTACTCTTCTTTGTTTTGTGGCGTATTGATCGGGAAACGTTCGGCAGCATGTTCCATTTGCTCATCGCTCACGGCAGCTGCTGTGATCTCTCTCAATGTGTCAATCCATGAATATCCTACACCGTCACTGAACTGCTCTTTCTGTCTCCAAGCCACACTTTCCGGTAACATATCGGCAAAGGCTTCGCGAACAATTCGTTTCTCGATGTTTTTTCCGGGGCACATTTTAGCTTTCGGGTTCAGGTTCATTGCCACGTCGAGAAATTCTTTATCAAGGAAAGGGACGCGTCCTTCTACTCCCCATGCTGACAAACTTTTATTGGCACGGAGGCAATCGTACATGTGCAACTTTGAAAGTTTACGTACTGTTTCTTCGTGAAATGCCTGTGGAGTAGGGGCCTTGTGGAAATACAGATACCCCCCGAAAACTTCATCAGCACCTTCACCGCTCAACACCATTTTGATCCCCATTGATTTGATGACACGCGCCAATAAATACATGGGAGTGGAAGCGCGTACAGTAGTTACATCATACGTCTCGATGAAATAAATTACATCGCGAACAGCATCCAGACCTTCCTGAACGGTGTAGTTGATCTCATGATGGACGGTACCGATATATTCGGCTACTTCACGCGCTTTAATCAAATCGGGCGCACCCTTTAGACCGATGGCGAAAGAGTGGAGTTGAGGCCACCACGCATCGCTTGCACCGTCTGTTTCTATACGTTTTGCCGCATATTTTTTGGCAATGGCAGAGATAACGGAACTATCCAACCCGCCCGAAAGCAACACTCCATACGGTACGTCACTCATTAACTGGCGGTGCACAGCCTCTTCCAATGCCACTTTCACATCCTCGGTTTGTGCATCATTCTCTTTGACGGTTTCATATTCTGTCCAGCCGCGCGAATACCAACGTTTCATTTTTCCCTCTTTGCTATAGAAATAATGTCCGGGAAGGAATACTTCATATTCGTCACAAAATCCTTCGAGAGCTTTCAACTCGCTGCCGAAGTAGATTTTTCCCTCTTTATCTTTTCCTATATATAAAGGAATAACCCCTATCGGATCGCGGGCAATCAGAAATTCATCCTTTTCCTCATCATAAAGCACGAAAGCGAAGATACCGCTGATATCTTCCAAAAAATGGATGCCTTTATCTTTGTAAAGGGCAAGAATTACCTCACAGTCACTTCCGGTCTGAAAGTTATATTTTCCCGCATATTTAGCGCGAATATCACGGTGATTGTAAATCTCACCGTTGACGGCGAGCACCTGTTTACGATCGGGAGAGTATAACGGCTGCCCGCCACTCTGCGGGTCGACAATAGAAAGACGTTCGTGTGCCAGGATGGCACTTCCGCCTACATAGATTCCGCTCCAGTCCGGTCCGCGATGACGGATCTTCTGGGCCATTTTCAGTGCTTTATCTCTTAGTTCTTTCGTTTGAACTTTGATGTTGAGTATACCTGCTATTCCACACATAACTTTAATTTTTAGAGGGGGTAATGTAATCTGTTGATTGTTTATTCGCTATTTCTAAGAAGCTGATTAGCTATTCTTAATTCGTTCCATAATTGTTATCGTTTAGTTCCACAACTGTTTCCCTTTAGTTCCATATCTGTTATCCTTTAGTTCCACAGATATGGAACGAACCGATAATAGTAATCGAGCTTCTTGTTGTACACTGTTGCAAAACTTATTGTATTAGATAAGCATCTATTTCCGCAGCAGCCTTTCGTCCTCCCGCCATGGCGCGTACCACCAGGCTGGCGCCAGTCTCGGCATCACCGGCTAGGAATACATTCTTTGCAAATTTCGGTTGCTCCGGTTTCAGGAATCCCATCGCCAATAATACCATATCAGCTTCGATGACTTCCTTCTTCCCTGTTGGTTTCATCGTGGGACGTCCGCCATCTGCTGCCGGAATCCATTCCACTTCTTCCACTTCTACACCTGTCACTTTTCCATTCTTTCCGAGGAACTGATTGGAAGCCAGGCACCAGCGGCGTGTACAACCTTCTTCATGGCTGGAAGTCGTTTTGAAGACTGCCGGCCATTGTGGCCAAGGAGTAGCCGGATTGTAGCCGACAGGAGGTTTCGGCATGATTTCGATTTGAGTGACACTGACGGCTCCCTGTCTCACACTGGTTCCGATGCAGTCGGAACCGGTATCTCCGCCACCTATCACAAGTACTTTTTTGCCTTTGGCATTCACCAATTTATCTTTTGGGAAAGTCTGTCCTGCCAGAATCCTGTTCTGCTGTGCCAGCATTTCAAGTGCGAAATGGATGCCTTTCAGTTCACGTCCCGTAATACTCAAATCACGTGCAGTCGGCGTTCCGGTACAGATGCAGTAAGCGTCGAATCCTTCCGGCAAATGATTGACGTCTATTTCTACTCCCATTTCAAACAGTATTCCTTCTGCAGCCAATATCTTCATCCGTCGGTCAATTACATTCTTATCCAGTTTGAAATTAGGAATACCGAACCGTAATAACCCTCCGGGCGCTTCATCCTTATCGAATAAAGTAACGCTATATCCTTTTAAATTCAGCTGATTAGCCACCACCAATCCGGCAGGACCCGCACCAATCACCGCCACTTTCTTTCCGTTTCTTCTCGGCGTCTTTACCTGTATATATCCTTCACGAAAAGCCGCTTCCACGATAGCTGCCTCATTCTCGCGAATAGTTACCGGTTGATCGCAGGAAAGTTTCAACACACACGATTTCTCGCAAAGAGCAGGACAAATACGTCCCGTAAATTCCGGAAAATCGCAAGTAGACGACAATACTTCGTATGCCTCCTTCCATTTTCCCCTGTATAATGCATCCTGCCATTCCGGTTGTTTATTTCCTATCGGGCATGCCCAATGACAGAAAGGTACGCCGCAATCCATACAGCGTGACGCCTGCAATTTACGGCTGTTTGTATTCAAAGTCTGTTCTACCTGACTATAGTCAGCGATTCGCTCGTTTACAGGGCGGTATCCCGCCTCTTGTCGAGGTATATTTAGAAATGCTTTAGGATCTCCCATCTTGTTATTTACTATTTGACGATTTACTATTTACTATTTTTAGACTATCTTGTCATTTGCTATTTGACTATTTACAGACTATACATTCAAATAGTAAATTGTAAATAGTCAATTTGTAAATCTAATAGTCTCTTTGCATGTCTGCAATTTTTTGTTGTAATTTTCTCATCTGTTCCTCCTGCAATACTTTTTTGTATTCGATGGGTACTACTTGGATGAACTGTTCTGCATAATGATTCCAGTTGTCAAGCATGGTACGGGCTAGTTTTGAGCCTGTGTACAGATAATGTTGGCGGATTAGTTCGTGTAGCTCCTTCCGGTAGCTGGCTTCTTCGATGAGTGACAGTTCCACCATTTCCATGTTGCAGAAATAATCGAAGTTGCCATCCTTGTTCCATACATAAGCCACACCGCCACTCATACCGGCTGCAAAGTTACGTCCGGTTTGTCCGAGGACTACCACACGACCTCCTGTCATGTATTCGCAACAATGGTCGCCCACACCTTCCACTACGGCAACTGCACCGGAGTTACGAACTGCGAAACGTTCTCCTACACGACCGTTGATATATACTTCACCGCTTGTTGCTCCATAAAGCAAGGTATTACCAGCAATTGTATTCTTTTCGGCTTCGAAGTTGCTGCGGATAGGGGGCAATACGGAGATGCGTCCGCCGCTCAATCCTTTACCCAGATAATCGTTCGCTTCACCTTCCAGTTTAAAATTAACTCCCGGTACGAGAAAAGCCCCGAAAGACTGACCTGCCGAGCCTTTGAACTTCACATTCAGCGTATGTTCCGGCAATCCTTTGGCACCGTATTTCTTGGCAATCACTCCGGAGAGCATGGCACCTATTGCACGGTCTGTATTGGCAATCGTATATTCTAAAGAAATCTCTTTCTCATGTTCAATAGCTTCCTGTGCCGCATCAATGAGGGTTACATCCTTTACAGTAGAAACACCATGATCCTGATCGATGACATGGCGAATAGCCGCGTTGTTATCAATGCGTGCCAGCAATTTGGTGAAGTCGATTAACGCATGTTTCGGATTCGGGTCGTTGGCAACGGATTTGCGTTCGATCAAGTCTGTGCGCCCGATAATATCATCCATTCTGGTGAATCCCATTTCGGCCAAATGCTCGCGGACCTCCTGTGCCAGGAATGTGAAGAAATTTACCAAATATTCACTACGCCCATGAAAGCGTTTACGTAATTCCTCATTCTGTGTGGCAACTCCCACCGGACAAGTATTCTGATGGCATTTGCGCATCATTACACACCCTAATACAATCAATGCCGAGGTGGCGAAGCCATATTCTTCGGCACCCATTAGCGCCATTAAGATGATGTCACGTCCGGTTTTCAGTTGTCCGTCGGCTTGCAGAACTACTTGCCCACGAAGTCCGTTCAAAACCAATGTTTGTTGTGTCTCGCTCAATCCCAATTCCGGTGAGATGCCCGCATAACGGATAGAAGAAGCCGGAGAAGCACCTGTTCCCCCTTCAGCACCGGAGATGACAATCAGGTCCGCCTTTGCTTTTGCCACCCCGGCGGCAATTGTACCGACACCGCTTTCTGCTACCAGTTTCACACTGATTTTGGCCTGTGGATTTACATTTTTCAGATCGAAGATTAATTGTGCCAAATCCTCAATCGAATAAATATCATGATGAGGTGGGGGAGAAATCAGTGAAATTCCCGGAATGGAATGGCGTGTTTTTGCAATCACATCATTCACTTTAAATCCCGGAAGTTGTCCGCCTTCACCCGGCTTTGCCCCCTGTGCTATCTTAATCTGAATTTCGTCCGCATTAACCAGATATTCTGCTGTTACACCGAAACGTCCGGAAGCTACCTGCTTGATTGCACTTCGTAAGGAACTGCCGTCGGGCAGCGGTTGGAAACGGGCAGCGTCCTCGCCACCTTCACCGGTATTACTGCGTCCGTGAATTTTATTCATGGCAATAGCCATTGCCTCATGAGCCTCTTTGCTGATAGAACCAAAAGACATGGCCCCCGTGACGAAACGATGCAGAATGTTTTCCACCGGTTCTACCTGATCGATCGAAATCGAATTACGACGGAATCCCAGAAAGTCACGAAGGAAAATAGGCTTCTCTTTTTCGTCTACCAAATGAGTATATTCTTTAAACTTCTTATAACTCCCCATCCGTGTAGCCAATTGCAGCGTACTGATTGTTTCCGGATTCCATGCATGCTCTTCTCCGTCTTTACGGAAAGCATACAAACCGGTAAGAAGTTGAGAATGGAGAGTTGAGAGTTGAGAGTTGCCATGCGGAGCCTCACTCTCCACTCTCAACTCTCCATTCTCAACTTCTCCCACTCCTTCCTTGTGGAAAGCAATGGCATCTCTGGCTATTTCTTCCAAGCGAATTCCTCCGATGGGCGAACCGAGTCCACCGAAATAGGCCTTACTCAATTCTTCGCTCAAACCGACTGCTTCGAAGATTTTTGCGCCACGATAAGAGCGGATGGTAGAGATCCCCATTTTACTCATGATTTTAAACAAGCCTTTGCAGATGGATTTGATATAATTCTTTTCAGCAGTGGCATAATCCAACTGAATATCCCTGTCTTTAACCAAGCGGTCGAGAACGGCGAATGCCATGTAAGGATTCAGGGCACTTGCTCCGAAACCCAGTAATAACGCAGCGTGCATCACCTCACGTATTTCACCGCTTTCTACAATCAATGCTGTTTGTACACGTTTACCAACTGAAATCAGGTGGTGATGAACGGCGCTTACCGCCAGCAATGAAGGAATAGCGGCATGGGTAATATCCACGTCACGGTCGGTCAGGACAATGTAGTTTACGCCTTCCGTCACAGATTCTTCCGCCATTTTACAGAGGCTGTTCAGTGCCTCCTGCAATCCGGCTTTCCCTTTCGCTGCTTCAAATAACATGGGCAGTTTGACTGTTTTGAAACCTTTATAGCGGATATTACAAAGAATATCCAGTTGTGTGTTGCTCAAAATCGGATGATTGAGGCGGACCATTTTGCAATGACTCTCACTGGGTGTCAGGATATTCATGCCGACTGCCCCGATGTATTCTGTCAATGACATTACCAGTTCTTCGCGGAGCGGGTCGATGGGAGGATTGGTCACTTGTGCAAATTGCTGCCGGAAATAGTTGTAAAGCAATTGCGGCTTATCCGAAAGTACAGCTAACGGAGTATCATTACCCATTGAATGGATCGGTTCTGCTCCGGTGCTTGCCATCGGCATAATCAGTTTTTCGATATCCTCTTTGGAGTAGCCGAAAGTGCGAAGCATACAGTCGTAGTTTTCTACATGATGAGGTACTTTGCGTCCGCTCTTCAGTTCATCCAGTTCGATTCGGTTTGTAGACAACCAGGTGCGGTAAGGTTTGGCTTCAGCCAACTGTTTTTTCAGTTCGCCATCATAATAAATTTCACCTTTTTCTGTATCTACCAGCAAAATCTTACCGGGCTGTAAGCGGCCTTTTTCTTTGATGTCTCCCGGTTCGAAATCCATCACACCGACTTCCGAAGCCACTACCATCATATCGTTTTTAGTAATCAGATAACGGGCAGGGCGCAGACCGTTGCGGTCGAGCATACCTCCGGCAAATCGTCCGTCACTGAAGAGAAGTGCAGCCGGTCCGTCCCACGGTTCCATCAGGATAGAGTGATATTCGTAGAATGATTTCAGATCCTCGCTGATGGGATTCTTTTCGTTGAAAGATTCCGGCACGAGCATAGCCATAGCGTGTGGCAGGCTCAACCCAGACATCACCAGGAACTCCAGTACATTGTCCAGGGAAGCACTGTCGCTCATGCCCGGTTGTATAATCGGGCGAAGTTCTTTTATGTCACCCAAGGTAGGAGTGGAGAGTACGCTTTCGCGGGCTTCCATCCATCCGCGGTTACCACGGATCGTGTTGATTTCACCGTTGTGTGCCAGAAGGCGGAATGGTTGTGCCAATCCCCATGTAGGGAATGTGTTGGTACTGAAACGGGAGTGCACCAGTGCCAGTCCGCTGGTAAAATAGCTATTCGTCAGGTCCGGATAGTAGTTGCGCAGTTGCAACGACGAAAGCATACCTTTATATATAATGTTTTTTGTAGAAAGCGAAACAACATAAAAATCGTCCTTTGTCGGAATGGATGACAGTCTGACCTTATTCTCGATTCTTTTCCGGATCAGATATAACTTCCGGTCGGCCGTTTCCGTTTCTGTAAATCCGGTGATAAACACCTGCTTGATGTCAGGTTCGTTTGCCAAAGCAGATTCTCCTAGAATTTCAGGGCAGGTGGGCACATTGCGCAGATGCATCAATGTGAGTCCTTCTTTTTCAATTTCTTCAATAATGATACTTAAAATGGCTGCCTGGTCTTTCTCATTTTTCGGCAAAAATAGCAATCCTGTGCCGTACCGTCCTTTTTCGGGTACAGGAATACCTTGCAATAAAATAAACTCATGCGGAATTTGCAGCATGATACCTGCACCGTCGCCGGTTTTGTTATCCGCACCTTCGGCGCCACGGTGGCGCATGTTCTCTAATACCTTTAAAGCCGACTCAACAATGTCGTGTGACTTTTCTCCATGAATGTTTACCAGCATACCAACACCGCAGGCATCGTGTTCGTATGCCGCATTGTACAAGCCCATCTGTTTGGGCTGTCGTTGGTAAGGGGATCCTTCTGTTACGTTGTTAAAAAGTTCTTGTTTCTTCATTCTTACTAGCTTTATTGTATGATAATACCTAATTGAACTGTCAATTTGTTAGGCAAAGTTAGTGGTTTAATTTCAAAATGATAGTAAAATATAAGTTTTCTGTAACGCGAAATTAAAAGAAGAGCCTGTCTTCTTCTAATTTGTAATTAAAAGAAGGAGATTTACTTTTAATTTGTTAGCTCTTTTGGGTGAATGGTGAGCTAATTGTAATTTTTTTCTTTTTGAGCTAAAAATAATATATTATTTAACTTTTTGATGTGTTTACAACTTTTTTATGCGTTTCTGTCAAATAAATATGCTTTTTGTTGTCTTTATGTTATTTGTAATGTGTATATTTGCAGTCGAAATAAAAATATCATAATATGTGTGGAATAGTAGGCTATATTGGTAAACGAAAAGCCTACCCTATCCTTATAAAAGGGCTGAAGCGACTGGAGTATCGTGGATATGATAGCGCGGGGGTAGCAATCATCAGTGATGACCGACAGTTAAATGTGTATAAGACGAAAGGAAAAGTCTCCGATCTTGAAAATTTCGTCACACAAAAAGATATTTCCGGTACAATCGGAATTGCCCATACTCGTTGGGCTACTCACGGGGAACCTTGTTCCGCTAACGCCCACCCTCATTACTCTTCTTCCGAAAAGCTCGCTCTCATTCATAACGGTATTATCGAAAACTACGCCGTTCTCAAAGAAAAACTTCAAGCCAAAGGCTATATTTTTAAAAGTAGTACAGATACCGAAGTCCTTGTTCAATTAATAGAATACATGAAAGTCACTAATCAAGTCAGTTTGCTGACAGCCGTTCAATTGGCGTTGGGAGAAGTGATTGGTGCCTATGCGATTGCGATTCTTGATAAAGAGCATCCCAATGAGATTATTGCTGCCCGTAAGAGTAGCCCGCTGGTAGTGGGGATTGGAGCGGACGAGTTCTTCCTTGCTTCGGATGCCACTCCGATTGTAGAATATACAGATAAGGTGGTTTATCTGGAAGACGGAGAAATTGCTGTTCTCCATCTGGGAAAAGAATTGAAGGTGGTCAACTTGAGTAATGTTGAAATGACACCTGAAATTAAAAAGGTGGAGCTTAATCTCGGCCAGCTGGAAAAAGGGGGATATCCGCATTTTATGTTGAAAGAGATCTTCGAACAGCCCGATTGTATTCATGATTGTATGCGCGGACGTATCAATGTGGAAGCAGACAATGTGGTACTTTCCGCTGTGATCGATCATCGGGAAAAGCTGCTGAACGCCAAGCGGTTTATTATCGTTGCCTGCGGAACTTCCTGGCATGCCGGACTGATTGGAAAACACCTGATTGAAAGTTTCTGCCGCATACCGGTGGAAGTGGAGTATGCTTCCGAATTCCGTTACCGTGATCCGGTGATTGACGAGCAGGATGTAGTGATAGCAATCTCCCAAAGCGGTGAGACTGCGGATACTTTGGCTGCTGTGGAATTGGCAAAAAGCCGCGGAGCATTTATATATGGTATTTGCAATGCTATCGGGTCTTCTATTCCCCGTGCCACTCACACCGGTTCGTATATCCACGTAGGTCCGGAAATCGGAGTCGCTTCCACCAAAGCGTTTACCGGACAAGTCACTGTGTTGGCAATGCTGGCATTGACGCTTGCCAAAGCGAAAGGAACAATTGACGAACGGCATTATCTTTCAATAGTACAGGAATTAAATCATATTCCGGAGAAGATGAAAGAAGTGCTGAAACTGAATGATACCCTGGCGGAGTTATCGAAAACTTTCACGTATGCGCATAACTTTATTTACCTGGGACGCGGATATAGTTATCCTGTTGCCTTGGAAGGTGCATTGAAATTGAAAGAAATATCGTATATTCACGCCGAAGGTTATCCGGCTGCCGAGATGAAGCACGGACCGATTGCCTTGATTGACGCGGAAATGCCGGTAGTGGTGATTGCTACGCAGAATGGACTGTACGAAAAAGTGCTAAGTAATATTCAGGAGATCAAGGCGAGGAAGGGAAAAGTGATTGCGTTCGTTACGAAGGGAGATACGGTTATCAGCAAGATTGCCGATTGTAGTATCGAACTTCCTGAAACAATAGAGTGTCTCGATCCGTTAATTACTACGGTACCTCTCCAACTTCTTGCTTATCACATTGCGGTATGTAAGGGGATGGATGTAGACCAGCCGAGAAATCTGGCGAAGTCGGTAACGGTGGAGTAATGTGATTTACAATTAGACAATTTACTATTTACTATTTACGATTGAAGAATCAATGATAGATAGTAAGTTGTTTGATTGGCAGGTGGTAATTTAAATCGTAAATAGTAAATCGTCAAATCGTAAATAGTATAGATGGAACAATTGAAACATGAATGTGGCGTTGCCATGATACGCTTGCTTAAACCGTTGGAGTATTACGAGAAAAAGTACGGAACATGGATGTACGGTCTTAATAAGCTCTACCTGTTAATGGAGAAACAACATAACCGTGGACAGGAAGGTGCGGGACTGGCATGTGTGAAACTGGAAGCAAATCCGGGTGAAGAATATATGTTTCGTGAACGTGCTTTAGGCTCCGGAGCTATTACGGAGATCTTTGAAAATGTTCAAAACAATTTTAAGGAGCTCACTCCCGAACAGTTGCATGATGCTGCGTATGCCAAACGAGTCCTGCCTTTTGCCGGGGAAGTATATATGGGGCATCTTCGTTATTCCACTACGGGAAAATCCGGAATCTCATACGTGCATCCATTTTTAAGAAGAAATAACTGGCGTGCCAAGAATCTCGCTCTTTGCGGAAACTTCAATATGACGAATGTGGACGAAATATTTGCCCGTATCACTGCCATTGGCCAGCATCCGCGTAAATATGCCGATACATATATCATGTTGGAACAGGTGGGACACCGTCTTGACCGTGAAGTGGAGCGTGTATTCAATCTTGCCGAAGCCGAAGGGCTTACGGGCATGGGCATCACGCATTATATAGAAGAATATATTGATTTGGCAAACGTACTGCGTACTTCCAGTCGCGAATGGGATGGGGGGTATGTTATTTGTGGATTGACCGGAAGCGGTGAATCTTTCGCTATCCGTGACCCGTGGGGCATCCGGCCTGCATTTTGGTATCAGGATGACGAGATTGCTGTTCTTGCTTCCGAACGTCCGGTTATCCAGACAGCTTTGAATGTTCCGTTTGAGGAAATCAAGGAACTGCAACCGGGGCAGGCATTGTTGATTAGCAAAGAAGGTAAGATACGTACTTCGCAAATCAATAAGCCGCGCGAAAATCAGGCTTGTTCCTTCGAACGTATCTATTTTTCCCGTGGCAGTGACGTCGATATTTATAAAGAAAGGAAACGGCTGGGCGAAAAGTTGGTTCCGAGAATATTGAAAGCAATCAATAATGATATCGATCATACGGTCTTCTCTTTTATTCCCAACACTGCGGAGGTTGCTTTCTATGGAATGTTGCAGGGACTGGATGATTACTTGAATGAGGAGAAAGTGCAGCAGATCGCTGCATTGGGGCATAACCCGAATATGGAGGAATTGGAAGTTATTCTTTCCCGTCGTATTCGCAGCGAAAAGGTGGCAATCAAGGATATTAAGCTCCGTACGTTCATCGCCGAAGGAAACAGTCGTAATGATTTGGCTGCCCATGTGTATGATATTACATACGGAAGTCTTGTACCCGGTGTTGATAATCTGGTGATTATCGATGACAGCATTGTGCGTGGCACTACGCTGAAACAAAGTATTATCGGTATTCTCGACCGTCTCGGTCCGAAGAAGATTGTCATTGTATCTTCTTCTCCGCAGGTGCGTTATCCTGACTATTACGGTATTGATATGGCAAAGATGAGCGAGTTTATCGCCTTCAGGGCTGCTGTCGAACTTTTAAAGGAACGGGATATGAAAGATGTAATTGCGGCCGCCTACCGTAAATCGAAAGAGCAGGTAGGACTGCCGAAAGAGCAGATGGTAAACTATGTGAAAGACATTTATGCTCCGTTCACTGATGAGGAAATCTCTGCCAAAATGGTAGAACTGCTGACACCCAAGGGAACCAAGGCGAAAGTGGAAATCGTCTATCAACCGTTGGAGGGATTGCACGAGGCTTGTCCGCATCATAAAGGCGACTGGTATTTTAGCGGTAACTACCCTACACCGGGTGGTGTGAAAATGGTGAACCGGGCGTTCATCGACTATATAGAACAAATGTATCAATTCTAACAACCATACAACGATTCAATAATAAGAATGAGAAATGTGACATTAATCCTTGACGACGGGAGCCGGTTTTCCGGTAAGTCGTTTGGCTACGAGAAGCCGGTGGCGGGCGAAGTAGTGTTTAATACTGCCATGACCGGATACCCGGAGAGCCTCACTGACCCTTCATACGCCGGACAGTTGATGACGCTTACCTATCCTTTGGTAGGTAACTACGGTGTTCCTCCTTTTACTATCGAGCCGAATGGACTTGCCACTTTCATGGAAAGTGAAAAGATCCACGCGGAAGCGATTATCGTAAGTGACTATTCTTATGAATACAGCCATTGGAACGCTGTGGAGAGCCTCGGTGACTGGTTGAAACGGGAGCAAGTTCCCGGCATTACAGGCATTGATACGCGCGAGCTGACTAAAGTGCTTCGTGAACATGGAGTAATGATGGGGAAAATAGTATTTGAAGAAGTTGAGAATGGAGAGTTGAGAGTTGAGAGTTATGAAGATATTAATTATGTGGACAGGGTAAGTTGTAAGGAAATAATTTCTTATCTTCCCGACGGAACCTCTCATTCTTTCCCATTAACGACTCCTATTGAGCAACTCAACTCTCAACTTTCAGGTTTTAACTCACAACTTAAAAAGGTCGTCCTGGTAGATTGCGGTGTGAAGACTAATATCATTCGTTGTCTGCTGAAACGTAATGTAGAGGTGATCCGTGTACCTTGGGATTATGATTATAACGGACTCGAATTTGACGGACTGTTTATTTCTAACGGACCGGGGGATCCGGATACCTGTGATGCTGCGGTGCAGAATATCCGCAAGGCGATGGCAAATGAGAAACTGCCTATTTTCGGAATCTGCATGGGTAACCAACTGCTTTCGAAAGCGGGAGGAGCCAAGATTTATAAATTGAAATACGGTCACCGTAGCCACAACCAACCGGTGCGTATGGTAGGCACTGAACGTTGCTTCATCACCTCGCAAAATCACGGTTATGCCGTAGACAATAATACGTTGAGTGCAGATTGGGAACCGTTATTTATTAATATGAATGATGGCTCTAACGAAGGAATCAAGCATAAAAGAAACCCTTGGTTTTCTGCACAATTCCATCCGGAAGCAGCGAGTGGACCTACGGATACGGAATTCCTGTTCGACGAATTTGTAAAACTATTATAACCCATATTCATCACGGATTATAAAAAATCTGTGTTAATCTGTGTAATCTGTGGTGAACCAGAAAGTAGAATCAATGAAAGAAAATATAAAGAAAGTATTGCTGTTGGGTTCCGGTGCCCTGAAGATCGGTGAGGCCGGTGAGTTTGACTATTCCGGTTCGCAGGCACTCAAAGCCTTGAAAGAAGAAGGCATTGAAACGATTCTTATCAATCCTAATATTGCTACGGTACAGACGTCCGAAGGAGTGGCGGATCAAATCTACTTCCTTCCGGTGACTCCGTATTTCGTAGAGAAAGTGATTCAGAAAGAAAAACCGGAAGGTATTATGCTGGCGTTCGGTGGTCAGACAGCCTTGAACTGTGGAGTGGCATTGTATAAGGAAGGTATTCTTGAAAAATATAATGTAAAAGTTCTTGGTACTCCGGTACAAGCCATTATGGATACCGAGGATCGTGAACTTTTCGTTCAGAAATTGAATGAAATCAATGTAAAGACCATTAAGAGTGAAGCCGTAGAAAATGCGGAAGATGCGCGTCACGCAGCAAAAGAACTGGGGTATCCCGTAATTGTTCGTGCTGCTTACGCTTTGGGTGGCTTGGGCTCCGGTTTCTGTGATAACGAAGAGCAGCTGGATATTCTTGTAGAAAAAGCGTTCTCTTTCTCTCCGCAGGTATTGGTGGAAAAATCTCTTCGTGGTTGGAAAGAAGTGGAATATGAAGTGGTACGTGACCGTTTCGACAACTGTATCACCGTTTGTAATATGGAAAACTTCGACCCGCTGGGTATTCATACCGGTGAATCTATCGTTATTGCTCCGTCACAAACGCTTACGAACAAAGAATATCATAAACTTCGGGAACTGGCAATACGTATCATCCGCCACATCGGTATTGTGGGCGAATGTAATGTACAATATGCCTTCGACCCCGAATCCGAAGATTATCGGGTGATTGAAGTAAATGCCCGTCTTTCCCGTTCATCGGCTTTGGCATCTAAGGCAACGGGTTATCCGCTGGCTTTCGTTGCGGCCAAATTGGGACTGGGTTATGGACTCTTCGACCTGAAGAACTCTGTAACAAAGACTACTTCTGCTTTCTTCGAACCGGCACTGGATTATGTTGTATGTAAGATTCCACGTTGGGATTTGGGTAAATTCCACGGTGTAGATAAAGAATTGGGATCTTCTATGAAATCTGTCGGTGAGGTGATGGCTATCGGTCGTACTTTTGAAGAAGCTATCCAGAAAGGGCTCCGCATGATCGGACAGGGAATGCACGGATTTGTAGAAAACAAGGAGCTAGTTATTTCTGACATCGACAAGGCTTTGCGCGAACCGACTGATAAACGTATTTTTGTTATCTCGAAGGCTTTTCGTGCCGGCTACACCATCGATCAGGTACACGAACTGACTAAGATTGATAAATGGTTCCTTCAGAAATTGATGAATATCATGCAGACTTCCGAAGAACTGCATAGCTGGGGAAATAATCACAAACAGATTGCCGATCTGCCAAACGAACTGCTTCGTAAAGCCAAGGTTCAAGGTTTCTCTGATTTCCAGGTTGCACGTGCCATCGGCTACGAAGGTGATATGGAGGATGGTATTCTTTATGTCCGCAAACATCGTAAAGAGGCGGGTATTCTTCCGGTAGTGAAGCAGATCGATACTTTGGCAGCCGAATATCCGGCACAAACCAATTATCTGTATCTTACTTATAGCGGTGTGGCAAATGATGTTCATTACTTGGGCGACCATAAATCCATTGTCGTATTAGGGTCTGGCGCTTATCGTATCGGCTCTTCCGTAGAATTTGACTGGTGCGGTGTGCAGGCTTTAAATACTATTCGTAAAGAAGGATGGCGCAGCGTGATGATTAACTATAATCCTGAAACCGTATCTACGGACTACGATATGTGCGATCGCTTGTACTTCGATGAATTGACTTTCGAACGTGTGATGGATATTCTGGAACTGGAGAATCCGCATGGTGTAATTGTATCTACCGGTGGTCAGATTCCAAATAATCTTGCTTTGCGTCTGGATGCACAGCATATCAATATCCTTGGCACAAGTGCCAAGAGCATTGACAACGCTGAAGACCGTGAGAAATTCTCTGCCATGCTCGACCGTATCGGTGTGGATCAGCCCCGTTGGCGTGAATTAACATCTATGGATGACATTCAGGAGTTTGTTGAAGAAGTAGGTTTTCCTGTACTTGTCCGTCCGTCATACGTGCTTTCGGGAGCTGCAATGAATGTTTGTTCCAATCAGGAAGAACTGGAACGTTTCCTGAAACTGGCAGCCAATGTCTCGAAAAAACATCCGGTAGTAGTAAGTCAGTTTATTGAACATGCCAAGGAAGTGGAAATGGATGCCGTGGCGCAGAATGGCGAAATTGTGGCATACGCTATTAGTGAGCATATCGAATTTGCAGGAGTACACTCCGGTGACGCGACTATTCAGTTCCCGCCACAGAAGCTATATGTAGAAACTGTTCGTCGTATCAAACGTATCAGCCGTGAGATTGCCAAGGCTTTGAATATCTCCGGTCCGTTTAATATTCAGTATTTGGCAAAAGACAATGATATCAAGGTGATTGAATGTAACTTGCGTGCCAGTCGTTCTTTCCCATTTGTCAGCAAGGTACTGAAGATCAACTTTATTGAACTGGCAACCAAAGTTATGCTTGGCCTGCCTGTCGAAAAACCGGAAAAGAATCTTTTCGAATTGGACTATGTGGGAATCAAAGCTTCACAGTTCTCTTTCAACCGTTTGCAGAAAGCCGACCCGGTGTTGGGAGTAGATATGGCTTCCACCGGTGAAGTAGGTTGTATTGGTATGGATACTTCTTGTGCTGTATTGAAAGCAATGCTTTCTGTAGGCTATCGTATTCCGAAGAAGAATATCTTGCTTTCCACGGGTACCATGAAGCAAAAAGCGGATATGATGGATGCAGCCCGTATGTTGGTGAATAAGGGATATAAACTCTTTGCGACGGGCGGTACACATAAAGCGCTTGCCGAGAGCGGTATTGAGAGTACTCATGTTTATTGGCCGAGTGAAGAGGGGCATCCGCAGGCGTTGGAGATGCTTCATAGCAAGGAAATAGATATGGTAGTTAATATACCGAAGAACTTGACTGCCGGAGAATTAAGTAATGGGTATAAAATCCGTCGCGCTGCCATTGATTTGAATGTACCATTGATTACGAACGCTCGTCTGGCTAGTGCATTTATCAATGCTTTCTGTACAATGAGTGTGGATGATATAGCTATCAAGAGCTGGGCAGAATATAAATAAGATGATTATATTCTATTGAAATGAAAAGACAAAGGTCGTTCCTGTTATTCGAGAGCGGCCTTTGTCTATTATTGTAGAAATACAATTATTCGATTATTCTGTTGGAAAATTAAATACTCTTGGTCTTTATTTGCTGTTTTGGACATTTTAATGTAACTTGCGCGCTTATTTAAATAATATTTTTCTTACAGGAGGATGATAGGTATGGATAATCATGTTGTAATAATGGCTGGTGGCATAGGGAGCCGTTTCTGGCCGATGAGCACTCCGGAATGTCCTAAACAATTTATTGATGTAATGGGATGTGGCCGGTCACTGATTCAATTGACGGCAGACCGTTTTGATGGTGTTTGCCCCAGGGAAAATATGTGGGTGGTAACTTCTGAAAAATACATTGATATTGTTCGGGAGCAGTTGCCGGAAATTCCGGAAAGTAATATTTTAGCGGAACCCTGTGCACGAAATACTGCGCCTTGTATCGCGTTTGCTTGCTGGAAAATCAAAAAGAAGCATCCCCATGCTAACATTGTAGTAACTCCTTCGGATGCATTAGTCATCGATACGGGCGAGTTCCGTAGAGTGATGGAGAAAGCACTTCGTTTTACGGATGATAGCAGTGCTATTGTCACAATAGGTATTCGACCGACTCGTCCGGAGACAGGCTACGGATATATTGCTGCTGCCAACCAGCTTCAAACAGACAAAGAAATTTATACAGTAGACGCATTCAAGGAAAAACCCGATAAAGAGACAGCTGAAAAGTATTTGGCGGAAGGTAATTTCTTCTGGAATGCGGGAATCTTTGTGTGGAACGTGCGTACTATCACTTCCGTGATGCGTGTATATGCTCCGGGTATCGCACAGATTTTTGACCGTATTTTCCCGGATTTCTATACGGAAAAAGAAAATGAAACAATCAAAAAGTTGTTCCCGACTTGCGATAGTATTTCTATCGACTATGCGGTGATGGAAAAAGCGGAGGCAATTTACGTGTTACCGGCTTCTTTCGGCTGGTCGGATTTAGGCACATGGGGAGCACTTCGCGGTCTTTTACCACAGGATAAATCGGGAAATGCTACGGTAGGAACCGATATACGTTTGTATGACAGTAAGAACTGTATTGTGCATGCCAGCGAAGAAAAACGAGTTGTTGTTCAAGGACTGGATGGATATATCATCGCAGAGAAAGATAATACATTACTGATTTGTAAACTGGAAGAGGAACAACGGATTAAAGAGTTCTCGAAATAAAGATTATTTCGTTTGTTGATATTCATGTGGTGTCATTCCTGTCATTCGTTTAAAGAACTTCGAGAAAAAAGAAGGATTAGGGAAATTTAATTCATCAGAAACTTGATAAACGAGCAGATTGCTATGTTTTAGCAATACTTTTGCTTCTAGTATAATGGACTGGTTTATCCAGTCCATTACTGTTTGTTGACTGGCCTGTCGGATAACAGTATTCAGATAACGTGGAGTGAGGCATAGCTTATCTGCATAGAAATTTACGTTACGTTCTTTCTTGCTGTATACATTGACAAGAGAGATGAAACGTTGGAAAATCTCTTCCTGTCTTGTCAACTGGGCAGAATTCAGTTCAATACTGTTTTGAGCGATATATTCTAAATAATAGATGAGGCTGGCCAAAAGATGTTGTATAGCTTCTTTGCGGAATGGCGGTTCCTGCAATACTCCCCATATCAAGGTGAAATAATGTTCCATTTGTTGCTGTTCTTGTGGAGATAGTAACAATATGATGTTTTTCTGATGATGGAGAAGGTAAGAGAAAAAATCGTCTTTCCCGGATATAGGAAGGAAATTGTGGTCGGCTGCTATCATTTGCATATCAAAATCAGGAGACACCTCTGTGATTTGAATAATGGAGTTAGGAGCGATCACTGCGATGTATCCCGGTTGGATGGTATATTCGATCAGATTAATGAGAATTCGGGCAGAGCCTTGGTTGACGAATGCGATACGCCCTTCTTTAATACGATACGGTTGACCGAGTGAGAAAAGAGTCGTTTCCATCTTTACAAAGCTATTGACGAATCCGAAATCAGAAGATATATAACGATGCTCGTTATGCCGGACAATTTTAAGATTGTCTAATAATTTAAGTGCTAACTCTATCGGTTCTTTTTGTCCCATTTTCTTTTCTCTTTTCCGGCAAAGGTAATAAAATGCGGCATACTTATTTGCTTTTTTCTGTTTTATCGAACTAATGGAACACATTTACCAACTCTTGGAAATGACCAGTATCTTTGAAATCCCTATCTTTGTCTTTCGAAGAAACCAAAGAAATAATGGATATGAAAAGAATGATTTTCAGTTTCTCCTTTTTACTGTATGTAGCAGGAGCGTATGCGCAGATTACATTGGAAGAATGTCAGCGGAAGACGCAGGACAATTATCCGCTGGTACATCAGTATGGTTTAGTGGAGAAGACAAAGGAATATAATCTGGAAAATGCAGCCAAGGGATATTTACCTCAATTTGCTCTTTCGGCTAAGGCCTCTTATCAAAGTGATGTCACAGAAATTCCGGTAAAACTTCCCGGAGTAGATTTAAAAGGATTGCCCAAAGACCAATATCAGGTCATGTTGGAGTTGCAACAGAAGATATGGGACGGGGGAGGAATCCGTATGCAGAAGAAGCAGACGATTGCAGAGGCTGAAGTGGAGAAAGAAAAACTGAATGTAGATATGTATGCGCTGAATGACCGCGTGAATGATCTTTATTTTGGAATTCTCCTGCTGGACGAGCAAATCAAACAGAATACATTGTTACAAGATGAGCTAGAGAGAAATTATCGTCAGATTACTGCTTATGTGGAAAATGGAATAGCCAATCAAGCTGATTTGGATGCAGTGAAAGTGGAGCAGCTGAATACAAAACAGAAAAGAGTGGATTTAGTATCATCACGTGCAGCTTATTTGAAAATGCTTTCGCTGTTGGTAGGAGAAGCACTGTCTCCGGAGACGGTACTGGAGAAACCTGTACCTCAAAGTATGGTTTCAGCTGTCAGTGAGATTCGTCGGCCGGAGTTGGCTTTGTTTGATGCACAGGGAGCCGGACTGCAAGTGCAGGAGAAGGCTTTGAATGTGCGTCATCTTCCGCAGTTCGGACTGTTTGTGCAGGGGGCATACGGAAATCCCGGATTGGATATGCTGAAGAATGAATTTTCTCCTTATTATATGGCAGGTGTCCGGCTTTCATGGAATTTTGGTAGTCTGTATACTTTGAAAAATGACCGTCGGGTGATCGAGAAGAAAAGACAGCAACTGGATAATAACCGGGATGTATTCCTTTTCAATACAAGACTGGAAATGACGCAGCAGGATCAGGCTATCCATTCTTTGGAGAAGCAAATGCGGGATGATGATGAAATAATCCGGTTGCGTACAAATATCCGTAAAGCTGCCGAAGCAAAGGTGGCAAATGGAACATTGACCGTGACTGAAATGTTACGTGAACTGACTAATGAGAGCTTGGCGCGTCAGTCGAAAGCCATACATGAGATTCAACGGTTAATGGGAATTTATCAATTGAAATATACAATAAATGATTAATATAACTTCTCCGGATATGAAAAGAATAACAAAAATAGGAATGTGGGGGATAACGCTGATGATGTTATCTGCCTGTGGAAATGGAACACCAGATTATGACGCAACCGGTACATTTGAAGCTACGGAAGTAATAGTGTCCGCCGAGGCTGCCGGAAAATTGCTACGACTGGAAGTAGAAGAGGGAACAAAGCTGAAAGCGGGTGAGGAGATCGGGTTGGTAGATACGGTACAATTGTATTTAAAGAAACTGCAATTGGAAGCCAGTATGAAATCGGTAGAAAACCAGCGTCCTGATCTTGCCAAACAGATTGCCGCTACCAAACAGCAAATTGTCACGGCAGAGCGTGAGAGGAAACGGGTGGAAAACTTGCTTGCTGCAGGTGCGGCCAATCAGAAGCAACTGGATGATTGGGACGCGCAAGTCAAATTACTCGAACGGCAGCTCGTTGCACAGGAATCATCGTTGCGTAATAGTACGAATAGCCTTACAGAACAAGGCAATTCGGTTGCTATACAGGTAGCGCAAGTGGAGGATCAGTTAGCTAAATGTCATGTTCAGTCACCTATCGCAGGTATAGTATTGGCTAAATATGCGGAAGCCGGTGAATTGGCGGCTATCGGCAAGCCTTTATTTAAGGTGGGCGAAGTGGATCGTATGTATTTGAGGGCTTACATCACTTCCGAACAGTTGTCGCAAGTGAAACTGGGAGATCAAGTGACTGTGTATGCTGACTATGGCAACTCGGAGCAGAAAGCTTATCCGGGGGAAGTGACCTGGATTTCCGATCGTTCGGAATTCACTCCAAAAACAATTCTGACGAAGAATGAACGTGCTAATCTGGTATATGCAGTGAAGATTGCGGTGAAGAATGACGGAGCGTTGAAGATTGGTATGTATGGCGGAGTAAAATTAAAGAATGAAGATTAAAAATTAAAGTCAGGGAAATGGAGAAGGATGTACCCATAGTGGTTGTGAAAGAAGTCGGCAAGAGCTATGGAACGGTGGAAGCGCTGAAAGAGGTTTCTTTTGTGGTAGAACGGGGAGAGATCTTTGGGCTGATAGGTCCTGACGGTGCCGGTAAGAGTACCTTATTCCGTATTCTGACTACTTTGCTGCTGGCAGATAAGGGAACGGCCACGATTGGCGGACTGGATGTGGCAACAGAATATAAACAGATTCGTACGAAGGTTGGATATATGCCCGGTCGTTTTTCACTTTACCAGGATCTTTCAGTAGAGGAGAATCTAGAGTTTTTCGCTACCGTATTCCATACAACTGTTCAGGAGAACTATGATTTAATTAAAGATATCTATCAGCAGATAGAACCGTTCAGGAAAAGAAGGGCAGGGGCTTTGTCGGGTGGTATGAAGCAGAAACTGGCATTGAGTTGTGCTTTGATCCATAAACCGGATATTTTATTTCTGGATGAACCCACTACCGGAGTGGATCCTGTGTCGCGCAAGGAATTTTGGCAAATGCTTCGTAACTTGCGGGAACAGGGTATTACCATTGTTGTTTCTACTCCCATCATGGATGAAGCCCGGCAATGTGACCGGATTGCTTTTATCAATCATGGAAAGATTCATGGCATTGATACCCCCGAGCGTATTCTTCAGCAATTTGCATCCATCCTTTGTCCTCCTTCTTTGGAACGGGAGGAGGTGAGGCATGAAACCGCTCCGGTCATTGAAGTGGAGCAGCTGACAAAGTGTTTTGGCAATTTTACAGCGGTAGATCATATCTCCTTTCAGGTGAACCGGGGAGAGATATTTGGCTTTCTGGGTGCTAATGGAGCCGGAAAGACTACGGCCATGCGCATGCTTTGCGGATTAAGTAAACCGACATCAGGCATCGGAAAGGTGGCAGGATATGATATTTTCCGGGAAGCTGAACAAGTAAAGAAGCATATCGGCTATATGAGCCAAAAGTTTTCGTTATATGAAGACCTGAAAGTGTGGGAGAATATTCGTCTGTTTGCCGGGATTTATGGGATGAAAGAGCAAGAAATAGAGCGGAAGACAGAAGAATTGTTGGATCGCCTGGGGCTTGCTGCCGAGCGGGATACTCTGGTGAAGAGTCTTCCGGTGGGGTGGAAACAGAAATTAGCTTTTTCAGTTTCAATCTTCCACGAGCCGAGAATTGTTTTTCTGGATGAGCCGACGGGTGGAGTAGATCCCGCTACGAGAAGGCAGTTCTGGGAATTGATTTATCAGGCAGCCGACCAGGGAATCACCATATTTGTCACTACCCATTATATGGATGAAGCGGAGTATTGTAACCGGATATCTATCATGGTGGACGGTCAGATTAAAGCTCTTGATACACCTGCCCGTCTGAAGCAGCAATTCGGTGCGGAAACGATGGATGATGTTTTTCAGCAATTAGCCCGCGGTGCGGTGCGCAAAGCAGATTGATTATGAGACAGTTTATAGCTTTTGTAAAGAAGGAATTTTATCATATTTTCCGTGACCGGCGAACCATGCTGATTTTGTTGGGGATGCCGGTTGTGCAAATTATACTATTCGGTTTTGCCATCAGTACAGAGGTGAAAAATGTCCGGTTGGCGGTGCTCGATCCTTCTAATGATGTGGTGACACGAAAGATAATTGATCGTTTGGACGCCAGTGAGTATTTTACCGTTACTGCACGTTTTCATTCGCCCCAGGAAATGGAAGCTGCTTTTCTGAAGAATAGGGTTGATATGGCGATTGTTTTTAGCGAACGTTTTGTTGATGAACTCTATACGGGTGATGCTCATGTGCAGCTGGTAGTAGATGCAACAGATCCGAATATGTCGACTTCGCAGGTTAATTATGCGACGGGAATTGTTTCTATGGTAGGTCAGGAAATGATGCCGCCCAATATGTCGGCTGCCCGTTTAACGTCGGATATAAAGTTGTTGTATAACCCGCAAATGAAGAGTGCTTATAACTTTGTTCCGGGGGTAATGGGGTTGATCCTGATGCTGATTTGTGCTATGATGACCTCGATTTCCATCGTTCGTGAAAAAGAGACGGGGACCATGGAAGTATTACTGGTTTCGCCTGTGAAGCCACTATTTATTATTTTGGCAAAGGCTGTGCCTTATTTTGTGTTGTCGTTTGTCAATCTGATAACAATTCTTTTACTTTCGGTCTTTGTGCTGGATGTTCCGGTAGTAGGAAGTTTGTTCTGGTTGATAACCGTCTCTTTGTTGTTTATCTTCGTATCCTTGGCGTTGGGCTTATTGATTTCATCAGTCACGCGTACACAGGTTGCGGCCATGCTGGTTTCCGGTTTGATGTTGATGATGCCCACGATGCTTTTATCGGGGATGATTTTCCCTATTGAGAGTATGCCGTTGATACTTCAGTGGATTTCGGATATACTTCCGGCACGTTGGTATATTCAGGCTGTGCGAAAGTTGATGATTGAAGGAGTGCCTGTTGTATTGGTATATAAGGAGATTGGTATCTTATTATTGATGGCGACGGTACTTATTACGGTTAGTATCAAGAAATTCAAGTATAGATTGGAGTAGATAAGAATAATATGTTAATGTGCCAATTGGCTGTGTTATACTACATGGCATTGACATATAAGCATATCAGCAAATTGAAGAATTATTTATGATAAAGTTCCTGATAGAAAAAGAGTTTAAACAATTGCTTCGCAATTCGTTTCTTCCGAAATTGATTCTTGTATTTCCATGCATGATTATGCTATTGATGCCTTGGGCGGTAAATCTGGAAATCAAGAATATACAGCTGAATATTGTGGATAATGACCATTCGGCTATTTCACAACGTTTAGTGAATAAGATTGCTGCCTCCACTTACTTTCGTTTGGTAGAAGTACCGGCCTCGTATGAAGAAGGTCTTCGAAACATTGAAATTGGAACGGCTGATATTGTGATGGAAATTCCAAGGCATTTGGAACGGGATTGGATGAATGGAGAGGATGCTCATGTATTGATAGCGGCCAATGCCGTGAATGGAACGAAAGGTGGTCTGGGCAGTTCTTATTTGTCTTCTATCATTAATGATTATGCAGCCGAACTACGTTCGGAACATCCCGAAGCAGCTACCGTTTCCGGTGCTTTCGCTTCCATACAGGTTGATACGCAGGGATTGTTTAATCCGAATCTGAACTATAAGCTCTATATGATTCCGGCATTGATGGTCATGTTGTTGACTTTGATTTGTGGTTTTTTGCCTGCGTTGAATGTGGTTAGCGAGAAGGAAGTGGGGACAATAGAGCAAATCAATGTGACTCCGGTTCCGAAGTTTGTCTTTATTCTGGCAAAGCTCTTGCCTTATTGGCTGATTGGTTTTCTGGTGCTGACGGTGTGTTTCATATTAGCCTGGTTAATTTATGGCATAGTACCTGTCGGGCATTTTCTGTTGATTTACTTTTTCGCGGTTCTTTTTGTTTTGGTGATGTCCGGCTTCGGACTAGTCATTTCCAACTATTCAGCAACGATGCAGCAATCAATGTTTGTTATGTGGTTCTGTTTGTTGGTGGTGATTTTGATGAGCGGTTTGTTTACCCCCGTTAGCAGCATGCCGGAATGGGCACAAATAATAACGATATTCAATCCTTTGAAGTATTTTATGGAGGTGATGCGAATGATATATCTGAAGGGGAGTGGTTTCTTTGATTTGCTGCCGCAGTTCGGAATATTGTTGCTTTTTGCAGTCGTGTTTAATAGTTGGGCGGTAATTAGTTATCGGAAGAACAACTGAAGATAATAAGGGGTCAGTCCGAAAACCCTGTGGGTATGTTATGTTAATAAGGCGGCATTGCCTGCAAAGACAATAAAAAACAGCTCGTTTCCCTTTAAGGGAGAGAGCTGTTTTTGATCCTTTTCATCACCGTCTCCGGTGAATAGTAAGTGGTTACTGTATTACTTTATTTCGATTTGTCTATTTGGCTTCTTTACTTCTTCTTCAGAGAGTTTCGGAAGTTCGATATTTAGAACGCCATGTTCTACAGATGCAGCAATTTTCTCTTTGTCTACATTATCTGGTAGAATCATAGTTTGCTGGAACTTAGAGTATGAGAATTCGCGACGCAGATAGCGACCGTCTTTCTTTTCCTCCTTGTTTTCTGTCTTCTTCTCCATGCTGATAACGAGGTTATTATCTTCATCAATGCGAACATTGAAATCATCCTTCGTCATACCCGGAGCAGCCAATTCCACTTTGTATTCTTTTTCTGTTTCCAAAACATTAATTGCAGGTGCAGTAGCATTTGCTTTTACCATCCAATCGTTATCAAAGAAATCATTAAAGATACTTGGTAACCAACTTTGAGTTCTTCTAACAGGCATCATAATTTTAGTCTCCTATCTTTAAGTTAAACATTCAGTAAATTATTCTTGAACTTCGGTTTTTTCACTTCTGATGGTATCGGTTGTCCCGGTTTCCATCGTCTGCTCTCGAACCATTGTTCGCTTCTATAAGTGCAAACCTTATGCCAAGTGATTTTTGAGACTAAAATTGTCTATTTGTCATTATAATAATGCCAATTTTGCAATAATGATGACAAAATGTGTTCTGTTTTTATTTATTTTATATAAGATAGATATTAATTTGATAATATGTCTATTTCTTCTCGATTAGTTTGAATCTCATTCTTAATGTTTGCCTTTCTTCGTCATAGTCATAGCTAATGATTTTGAAAGTTCCCATTTCAGAAGTATTTGATACATGCAATCCGATACAGGCACAGGCGTCATAATCTCCAATGCGGACAATGCGAAGGGTAGGACTTGCGTCAGCAGGTAGTTTGCTTAAATCTACGATGTCTTTGGCCTGTTCATGTGTCATATATTCAACAGTCACAGGTAGGTTTTGACTGATTGCTTCATTTACTATCTCTTCAATGGACTGGATTTGTTCCGCTGTCGGACATGACGAAAGTATATAATCACATTTGCTCTTTTTTCTTTCGATGTGGGCATTGCGAGAACGTGGACAGCCGAAGGTTTTTACCATGGTTGCATTGAGTAAATGCTCTGCTGTATGCATAGGAGCAATTGACACATCCTGAAATTTTGGAGCTGCTTGATTTATTTCCATAATAGACAAGTTTTTATTGCTTTTAGACATAAGAACAAAAGAACATATTTTTTCTTATGTGTTATTTTTATGTTTATATTCTCTGAATTTTCTTTTTATTTCGATACGTTCACCACCAAAGTTTATTAATAAGCCGTGGTCTGTATCGGTAGCGGTTAAGTAGTTTACTAATTGTGTTTCGTGTATAGGAAGAAGATGCTGTACCGCTTTAAGTTCAATGATTATTTCTCCTTCTACGATTATGTCAGCTCTAAATTCTCCTACAATTTCATTCTTGTAATATACATTAATAGGAGTTTCTGTATCTGCATGAATACCTTTTTCTTTTAATTCTATTATCAATGCTTTCTGATAAACATTCTCAAGAAAACCTGCTGCAAGGTGTGTTCTTACATCATAAGCACATTGAATAATAGTTTTTATCAAACTTTCTATTTCCATATTCCTTCTTTTGTTCTTATGTTCTTTTGTCTAAAAAACAAAATAATATGTCTCTTTCGTATGCATAGGAGGATACTCCTGCTTGTTGTGGTCGTTGAGTTGAATTTGTTGTTCCATAAATTATTTCAATAACTTTTTATTTTTGATATCTTCTAGTATGCTCATTTGTTGAATTGCTATTTGATTTAATTTGATAAGTCTGTCTTTGGGTGTCAAACCTTCATTTATGAAAACGGCATTTAAATTTTCCATGTTTGATAAGCAGATAAGTTCATTGATTGAGGCATAATCACGAATATTACCTTTTAAATTAGGGTGTGTATCACGCCATTCTAAGGCAGTCATTCCAAACATAGCTACATTAAGGATATCAGCTTCGCTGGCATAAATCATGGATGCTTGCTGTGGAGTGATTTCTTGAGGGATAAGATGCTGCTTGATTGCATCAGTATGAATATGATAATTAATTTTAGATAGTTCTCGTTTTGCTGACCAACCAATTTGAGCTTGCTCTTGCTCTTTGAGACGTTGGAATTCTTTTACTATATATAACTCAAATTCAACAGAAATCCAACTTGCAAATTTGAAAGCAATATCTTTGTGAGCAAAAGTGCCGCCATATCTTCCGGATTTGGATATGAGTCCAATAGCACAGGTCGTTTCTATCCATTTTTGAGGAGAAAGAGTGAATGCATTTAAACCTGCTTCTTTTCTAAACCCCTCGAATTCGAGGGGTTTAAAATGGGGGTTATATAATATTTCCCATAATCCTAGATATTCAATAGTCATTCTATTACGTAGCCAGTTGGCAATAACAGTATTAGCATCTGTTGTCTTGTATTTAGCTATGTCGGTTAAAGAAATATAATCTGTATCGTTGATCTTTAAGATAGTAACGTCTGTGGTCTGAACTGTAATCTTTGCCATATTCTGATTTTTCAGTAAAGGTAAAGTTATATTTGGGAATAAAGAAACGTATATCACTTTTTATTCAAGGTATGTTAAACTCACTTCTAATATATAGGCATAAAAAAAGGAGCAACGCCTTGCTCCAACCTTTGTTAACCTTAAATCTAATACTATGAAAAACACATTGCAAAGATACGGACTATTGGAAAATTAGCAAATAATCCAAGTAAAATAGCATGTTATATAACATAGATTAAGAAAAACATCTTTCGTCTTAACGGTTATTCGATATTTTGGGCGTCTATGTATGGAGTTTTTTTTATCTTTGTGCAAAATATCATATTACTAATACTTAATATAAACATGGATAAAAGAAGATTAAGCCAATGGATGTTATTGGCTGTTGTTTGCTTGAGTTTCTCAATAGGAGAAAGCTATGCACAGAAAAATGATTTTGGAAATTTAGCTCGTTATTCAAAACAAAATGCTGCACTTCCAAAGGCGACGAAGAAAGACAAACGAGTTATTTTTATGGGAAATTCCATTACGGAGGGCTGGGTACGTACTCATCCGGACTTTTTCAAATCAAACGGTTATATCGGCCGTGGAATCAGTGGGCAGACTTCTTACCAATTCTTGTTGCGTTTTCGGGAAGATGTGATTAATCTTTCTCCTGCTTTAGTGGTGATTAATGCCGGAACCAATGATGTCGCCGAAAATACACAAACTTATAATGAAGATTATACATTTGGAAATATCGTTTCTATGACAGAATTGGCAAAAGCAAATAAGATAAAAGTGATTCTGACTTCCGTATTGCCTGCCGCTGCATTTAAATGGAGAATGGAAATAAAAAATGTTCCACAGAAAATTAAATCTTTAAATGATCGGATAGAGGCTTATGCAAAAGCTAATAAAATTCCGTTTGTTAATTATTATAAGGCAATGGTGGATGAAAATCAGGCCTTGAATCCCCAATATACTAAAGATGGAGTTCATCCGACAGGCGAGGGGTATGATATTATGGAGCCATTGATAAAAGCTGCTATTGAGAAAGCACTCTAAGGTTTATTGATGTAAATTTTGAAATATAAATGCTGTCTGATAATCAAGTTAGGCAGCATTTATTGTGAATGTGCACTTCTAATGGATATAGTTGTTGAAAAGGTTTTAGATGACGTATAGACATAAAAAAAGGAGCAACGCCTTGCTCCAACCTTTGTTAACCTTAAATCTAATACTATGAAAAACACATTGCAAAGATACGGAGTTTTGGCAACTTTGCAAATTATAAGCTGCTAATTGGTGTTTTTATAACACTAATTAATAGATTAAATCCTGTGTTACAGGTTTGTTAAGAGTTTTATCCTTTGGCAATTCTCATGTAATATATGAAGAGTGGGAGTTTTTACCCCCATTTCTCTTTCATCAAATCTTCCAGTTTCAACAACTCGTCACGGTATTGTGCAGCTTCAATAAATTCGAGTTTCTTGGCTGCTTCCTGCATCAGTTTGCGAGTACGTTCGATACTCTTTTCCATTTGCGCTTTACTCATATACTGCACTACCGGATCTGCTGCAATGTTCGGAGTAGAAGGTTCTACATAAGCATGTCTTTCTTTTAGCAGTTCATCCGCCTCTTTTGCATTACCGAATACCGACAAGTTTCTGGCCTTTTTAATCTGTTGAGGAGTAATTCCGTTTGCTTCATTGTATGCCAACTGTTTTTCCCGGCGGCGATTGGTTTCGTCAATCGTCAGTTTCATACTATCCGTCATCCTGTCCGCATACATGATTACCTTGCCGTTTACATTACGGGCAGCACGTCCTGCGGTTTGCGTCAGTGAACGGTGGGAGCGGAGGAATCCTTCTTTGTCAGCATCAAGAATAGCAACGAGCGACACTTCCGGAAGATCGAGTCCTTCACGAAGCAGATTGACTCCGATAAGCACATCATAGATTCCTTGCCGGAGATCATCCATAATCTTCACACGTTCCAATGTATCGACATCACTATGGATATAGTTACATCTTACATTATTATTAAGAAGATACTCTGCCAGTTCTTCTGCCATTCGTTTGGTTAGTGTGGTGACGAGTACGCGTTCTTCCTTTTCAATGCGGAGCTGGATTTCTTCCATTAAGTCGTCAATCTGATTAAGGCTCGGGCGCACTTCGATGACAGGATCAAGCAGTCCTGTAGGACGAATCACCTGCTCTACGACGATACCTTCAGACTGAATCAATTCATAATCTGCCGGTGTGGCACTGACATAAATTACCTGTTTCGCCATTTCCTGAAACTCTTCGAATTTCAACGGACGGTTGTCCATAGCCGCAGGCAATCGGAAACCATATTCTACCAGATTGATTTTACGTGCACGGTCTCCTCCGTACATCGCACGGATTTGAGGTACACTTACGTGGCTTTCGTCAATGACAATCAGAAAATCATCCGGGAAGAAATCGAGCAGACAATAAGGACGGGTACCGGCAGCACGACCGTCGAAATAACGGGAATAATTCTCAATTCCGGAGCAATGCCCTAACTCCCGTATCATTTCCATATCGTAAGTCACCCGTTCATATAGTCGTTTGGCTTCATATTCTTTACCGATAGACTCGAAGAATGCCACTTGTTTGGTCAGATCATCTTCTATTTCGTGGATAGCACGGAGAGTAGCCTCTTTGGTCGTCATGAACAGGTTGGCCGGATAAATCTTATAGGCGTCAAATGGTGCGATAGTGACTCCTGTAATCGGGTCTACCTCTTCTATACCATCAATCTCATCTCCCCAGAAGGTGACACGGAGCAGATTGTCGGTATAAGCCAGATAGATATCCACGGTATCACCTTTAACGCGGAAATTTCCACGGTTCAGGTCGATATCATTACGGACATACAAACTGTCTACCAGACGACGTAAAAAGACATTGCGGTCCATCATCCGTCCCCGTTCTATTTCAATGACATTTTTGTAGAAGTCCGAAGGATTTCCCATACCGTAGATACAAGAAACGGAAGAAACCACTACCACGTCTTTTCGTCCGGAGAGTAGGGCAGAAGTAGCCGCGAGTCGAAGCTTGTCGATTTCGTCATTGATGGCAAGATCTTTCTCTATATAAGTATCACTGCTCGGGAGATAGGCCTCCGGCTGATAATAGTCATAGTAAGAAACGTAATATTCTACCGCATTATTGGGGAAGAAACCTTTAAACTCACTATAGAGCTGGGCAGCCAATGTCTTGTTATGGCTCAAAATCAACGTAGGTTTGTTGATATTGGCGATCACATTGGCAATGGTAAATGTTTTTCCCGATCCGGTCACTCCCAATAAAGTCTGTGCGGGAACTCCCTGAAGTACCCCTTCAGTCAGTTGTGCTATCGCTTCCGGCTGATCCCCGGTAGGTTTGTAAGCTGATGTTAGTTCATAATTCATAGTTAAATCCTAAAAAGTGGAGCAATATTCGGTAAAATAATCGAGATAACAAATCATTTTTCCAAATAAATCCTTTACTTTGCAACATATTAATATCAAAAAACAGATTCATACAACTAGTAATACCAGAAACATAATGATTTGGAATGAGAGCATTGAGTGTATGGACCGCGAAAGTCTTCGCAAGATTCAAAGCATACGACTCAAGAAAATTGTAGATTACGTCTATCACAACACTCCTTTCTATCGAAAGAAGATGCAGGAAATGGGAATAACCCCCGATGATATCAATAGTATCGATGATATTGTAAAACTGCCGTTTACCACGAAACATGATTTAAGAGATAATTATCCGTTCGGACTTTGTGCCGTGCCGATGAGCCAGATTGTACGTATTCATGCCTCTTCCGGAACGACCGGAAAGCCGACGGTTGTCGGATATACCCGTAAGGACTTGGCCTCTTGGGCGGAATGTATATCACGCGCTTTTACCGCTTACGGAGCGGGCCGTTCTGATATTTTTCAGGTATCATACGGATACGGACTGTTTACGGGCGGACTGGGAGCACATGCCGGAGCCGAGAATATCGGTGCTTCTGTTATTCCGATGTCCAGTGGCAACACTGAAAAACAGATTGCCTTGATGCATGATTTCGGATCGACAGTGCTTTGTTGCACCCCTTCTTATGCGCTTTACCTGGCAGATGCAATCAAAGATTCCGGTTTGCCACGTGAAGAATTTCAACTGAAAGTCGGTGCGTTCGGTGCGGAGCCCTGGACGGAAAATATGCGTCATGAAATTGAAGAGAAACTGGGAATCAAAGCATACGATATTTATGGGTTGAGTGAGATTGCCGGACCGGGTGTCGGTTACGAGTGCGAATGTCAGAACGGCACTCACTTGAATGAAGACCATTATTTCCCGGAAATTATCGATCCGAATACTTTGCAACCGGTTGAGCCGGGACAAATGGGCGAACTGGTGTTTACCCACCTCACCAAAGAGGGGATGCCATTGCTCCGTTACCGTACGCGTGATTTGACTGCTTTGCATCATGATAAATGTTCTTGCGGTCGTACATTAGTACGTATGGATCGTATTTTGGGACGCAGTGATGATATGTTGATTATCCGTGGTGTAAACGTATTCCCGACACAGATTGAATCCGTTATCCTTGAAATGGCAGAATTTGAACCGCATTATTTGTTGATAGTGGGTCGTGAAAATAATACCGATACGATGGAGCTCCAGGTTGAAGTACGTCCGGAATTCTATTCTGATGAGATCAACAAAATGCTGGCTTTGAAGAAAAAGCTGGGAGGACGTTTGCAAAGCGTACTTGGATTGGGAGTCAACGTGAAATTGGTAGAGCCTCGCAGCATTGAGCGTAGCGTAGGTAAAGCAAAACGTGTGATTGATAACAGAAAAATATAAATAAGTATTAGGTATTAAGTATTAAGTATTAACCATGCGGGTGATCTTGGAACTACGGTAATACTTGTTGCCTAATACCTAATGCTTGTTACTTAATACTTATTACTTAATACTTTAATAAATATGGTAGCAAAACAACTTTCTATCTTTTTGGAAAATAAGTCAGGCCGTTTGACGGAAGTGACTGAAGTGCTGGCGAAAGAAAATATCAATCTTTCTGCCTTGTGCATTGCCGAAAATGCTGATTTTGGTATTTTGCGTGGAATTGTATCCGATCCGGATAGAGCATACAAAGCTTTAAAAGATAATCATTTTGCAGTGAATGTGACTGATGTAGTAGGTATAAGCTGTCCCAATATACCGGGTGCTTTGGCAAAAGTGCTGGGATATTTATCAGACGAGGGTGTATTTATTGAATATATGTATTCGTTTGCCAATAACAATATTGCAAATGTGGTAATTCGCCCTAGCAATCTGGATAAATGTATCGAGGTATTGAAAGAAAAGAAAGTCGATCTGCTGGCTGCAAGTGATTTGTACAAGCTGTAGATATAGCAGTAAACGATAAACAGGGAACGGTAAATAGCTGTGTTGTCTTTGAATGGGGTAACACATTTGTTTGCCGTTTTCTGCTATAAAAAATAGTGACGCTATCCCGGGCATATACCGTCACTATTTTTTTTCTGCCTTATAACAAGTTTTTTTCTGTCTTATAACAAGGAATCTGACGTTTGTTCGTCAGGTTTATGTCAATCATGATTTCTGTGTGATTCGTTTATTACCTGCCGTTTACAGTTTGGTGTTTGCAATTCGACGTCATTTTCTCTCCTTTTGTCGATGTTTAACGCCTTTTATGTATTAAAAAACACAGATTAATTGCTAAATTCCCAGCGAATAAGTAACTTTGCGCATTATTTTTAAATAGGATGAAGAAAAATATCATTATAACTTTGCTTGCGGCGGCTACTCTGACATCATGTGGAGAGTACAATAAATTGCTGAAAAGCACCGATTACGAATACAAGTACGAAGCCGCCAAAAACTATTTTGCGAAGGGACAGTATAATCGTTCAGCTACGTTGCTGAATGAGTTGATAACCATTCTGAAAGGAACCGATAAAGCGGAAGAGTCTTTGTATATGTTGGGAATGAGTTATTATAATCAGAAAGATTATCAGACAGCTGCCCAGACATTTATCACCTATTTCAATACGTATCCCCGTGGCACTTTTACCGAACTAGCACGTTTTCATGCAGGTAAAGCTTTATTCCTGGATACCCCGGAACCACGTTTGGATCAATCAAGCACTTATCAGGCTATCCAGCAGTTGCAGATGTTCATGGAATATTTCCCGAACAGCACAAAGAAGCAGGAAGCACAGGATATGATTTTTGCTTTGCAGGATAAGCTGGTTTTGAAAGAACTTTATTCTGCAAGATTATATTATAATCTGGGTAATTATTTAGGCAATAACTATGAGTCTTGTGTAATCACAGCTCAAAATGCACTGAAAGATTATCCTTATACTGACTATCGTGAAGAACTTTCTATCTTGATTCTGCGTGCAAGACACGAAATGGCTATCTATAGTGTAGAAGACAAGAAGATGGATCGTTATCGCGAAACAGTGGACGAATATTATGCTTTCAAGAATGAATTTCCTGAAAGTAAATATTTGAAAGAAGCCGAGAAAATATTCAATGAATCACAGAAAGTAATTAAAGACTAAATTTAAATAGATTTATGGACTACAAAAAAACGAATGCTCCTGCTACAACAGTAACCCGTGACATGATGGAACTCTGTGCTGATACAGGTAATGTTTACGAAACTGTTGCCATTATTGGCAAGCGTGCTAATCAGATCAGTGTAGAAATCAAAAACGATCTTTCAAAGAAATTGGCAGAGTTTGCCTCTTACAATGACAACTTGGAAGAAGTGTTTGAAAATAGAGAGCAAATCGAAATTTCTCGTTATTATGAGAAATTGCCGAAACCGGACTTGATTGCTACGCAAGAATACATCGAAGGGAAAATATATTATAGAAATCCGGCTAAGGAGAAAGAAAAACTTCAGTAATTTATTTTCTGACGAAGAATTTGATAGTCAAGTAGTAAGTGGGATGATTATCCCTACTCCTTATTGCTTGGCTATTATTGTTTAACTCAACTACTTTAGAATACTTATGATTCAACGAATTCAAACTGTTTATTTATTGATTGTTGCAGGATTACTGATTACAGCTATGTGTATGCCGATAGGTTACTTCATTGATACAATGGGCGAACATCCTTTTAAGGCATTAGGATTGGAAATAAACGACGCTTTTCAGTCTACATGGGGGTTATTCGGGATTCTGATGCTTAGTACTATCGTTGCCGTGGCTACCATTTTTTTATATAAGAACCGTATGTTGCAGATTCGCATGACGATTTTCAATAGCTTGTTGTTGGTCGGTTATTACATTGCTGCCCTTGCTTTTTATTTTGCGTTGAAGAATGATGCAAATATGTTCCGGGTAGGTTGGGCATTGTGTTTACCACTTATTTCCATCATTCTGAATATATTGGCTGTTCGTGCTATTGGACGCGATGAGGTGATGGTAAAGGCTGCGGATAGATTGAGATAAGACTTTTCCCTATATCTGGGTAATTCGTTAATATGATTAATGAAAAGCATCGCTTTATAAGAGTTAAAGCGGTGCTTTTTGCTCTCTAAAGCTATGCTTTAGCATCCCTAAAACGGTGCATTTACTGAATATCCCTGTTTTAAAGATACAAATAAGGCAACTAATTCATTGCGAGTTAGTTGCCTTATTTATTTAAAGAGTATCCCTAAAGCGATGCTTTGTAGATATTCAAGCTCCTTCTCTCGAAAGGGAGGAGGGAGAGGATTTTATTTCTTCAAGTCAAATAGGTACGTGAGCTTTATGGTAATTGTTCCATGCGCTGCACGGGCGAAATAGTCTTTCTTTGTGGTGCTGTAAAAGTCGGACAGCGCAAAATAGTAACGGCCTTCAACGATGAAGCTGCCGGCTTTCTTTGTTCGGAGTTCTACACCGCCGCCACCGGCAATACCGTAGTCGAATTTATTCTGAATCTTAACTCCGTATACGGCTTTCTGTGTATTGGATAAGGTGTTCATATCAATACCTTTTATTGTTTCCGATTCGCTTATCAGAAAGCTGATTTGAGGACCTGCATGAACAAAGAATTGTAATCCTCTGTCTCGTCCGAAAGCAAGATGGGCTAGAAAAGGAATATCAATATAGGTCATTTTGCGGGTATAAGTTTTGCTCGGATCCTTCGAGGTGACTTCATATCCGTTATCGTCCAATGATACCGTTTCAAACAATTGGTCCCAACCCCTTTGTGATACATTCAATTCGACTTGTGCACCACAAATCATGGCAAAATACTTCTCGGATATATAACGTGCCGTCAACCCTCCGGTAATTCCCATCAAGCTATTTTGCTTGATGCTGGGAGTGAAAGAAACACTGTTTAAGTTGACACCTCCATTGACACCTACTGATAAATTGCTGCGTGCTTCTCCAATTTGGGCAGTGGCAGGAAGAGCAAATCCCGTAAGTAGGAGTGTTGCAATCAAAAATGGTTTTATCTTTATCATTTTCGTATTATTCGAAGTCAAGTTTTACTAATTCAAAATTCTTAGTGAAACGTATGAAGAACACTTTTTTATTAATAAATCCTCCCCAGTTGTTCACGCGCTGGAATTTGAATCCTGTCTGGATTGGCGTCAGGTTCATCTTAGGCAGATTGTTTTCCAATTCCGAGCCATAGAGCGATAATCCCTTCAAGAAGAAGAAACCGGTGTCGAAGCCAAGCATTGCGTAATTGGGGTATTTGCTTGCCAAATCTTTACTATACCATTTATGATAAGCGTTGGTGAATTGCACGGCTGCCGGAAACAATGTATTCGTATAGAATGAAGAGTAGAAATATACATCCAACTCAAAGAAATTTTCCAGATGATCTCTGGTGTAAGTCTGCCATTCCGGGTAGCCGAACAGGTGAATTTTTTCTGCAGGATTCTCTCTGACTAACAACGTCAGTTGAGGAAGTACCTTAATCAGTAAAACATTACTGCCCGATGTCGGGATAAAAATGTTTTCTTTATCACTGCGAAGTGTTGCTTTCAATGTTTCTTTAGTTGCGCTTTCGCTGACGGTTCTCATAGGAATTCCTTTGCTCTTCAACTCTTGTTTCAAGCCGCTGATAAATTCCGCTTTCTCCTTGTCAGCACTCGACGGTTCGATGAAAATAACGTTCGCATTAGGGAATTGGCGGGTGAAATGCTCATAAACCTCTGAATATAAATAAGATTGAGGCGTATTAATCTGATAAATAGCAGGATTTTTGAATACCTCTTCTCCTTTTTGAGAGAAAGGGATCACCAGGCGTATATCGTTTTTCTCCGCGAAGTCTGACAATGGTTTTATTTGATTCTGATGCATCGGACCGATGATGATATTCATACTCTTCATCTCGTTTTTGGCAAGAATCGTATTTAATGTAGAAATGTCTTTTCCACTGTCATATACATATAAATCAAGAGAAACGCCCGTACGTTTCAGACTGTCTACTGCCATCAGGAAACCTTCGTAATATTCCACCATGCGTTTGTCTTCCTGGAAAGGCAACAACAAGGCAGCCTTAATGGTAGACAGTTTTTGGGGCGTCTCCTTATTTTTGCGAAAAAGCTCGCTATTGCTGGGAGGAACAGTGTATGGATCTTCCTTCTGTGTAGGTTGTACGGTGGTTGCTGCCGGGTAGGGGATGCAAAGGAATTGTCCCTTTTTCATGCCCTTTTTCAGTTCCGGGTTAGCGTCAATCAACTCCTGCTCGCTGATTCCGTATTCACGGCTCACGCTGAATATAGTCTCTTTGCGCTTTACCTTATGCATATCTTTGCATCTCGGAACGACAGGACCTTGAATAGTCGATTGTTCAGTAGGCGTTTGAACTACGGCGTCAGTTTGTTCTTCTTTTTTCTGCGGAATCAGAATAACTTGTCCGATACGGAAATTCTCGGCACTCAAACCTGGGTTTGCTTCACAAATATCTTTGGCGGACACATTATACATCGTTGTCAGTTTGTACAATGTTTCTCCGGCTTGGATCGTATGGAATGTTTCTCCCTTCTGGCTTTCTTTCCCGGTAGGGATTTTGATGGTCTGTCCGGCATAGATTTTTTCGTCACAACCAGGATTCAGACGTATGATGTCTGACGTAGTGACATTATACATCTTGGAAATAGAGTATAAACTTTGTCCTTTTTCGATGGTATGCAAGAAATAAGATTGGTTTTCCTGTGCATAACTGATAGCGTATGAAACGCTTATAAAAAGCAGAAATAAGAATATTCGGTTTATCGGTTTCATCAAATTATAACTATTGGTTCTTGAAATCAAGGAACAAAGGTACAAATAATGCCCTATATCTTCATAAGATTTGAGTTAAGAAAATAATATTGTGCTTTTTTAGGAGCATATTTCGGGCGGAAACATTAATTTTGCAACATTTATGGAAGGATATGAATATGCAGGAAACAGAATATATTAATGTGTACGGTGCGCGCGTGCACAATTTGAAGGATATTGATGCCGAGATTCCCCGTAATAGCTTGACTGTTATCACCGGATTGAGCGGTAGTGGAAAATCTTCTTTAGCCTTCGATACGATTTTTGCCGAAGGACAGCGCCGCTATATCGAAACTTTTTCAGCCTATGCCCGCAATTTCCTGGGCAATCTGGAACGTCCGGATGTCGATAAAATAACAGGCTTGAGTCCGGTTATCTCCATTGAACAGAAAACAACGAATAAAAATCCCCGTTCTACCGTAGGAACAACTACCGAGATCTACGATTATCTCCGTTTGTTGTATGCCCGTGCGGGAATCGCTTATTCGTATCTGTCGGGGGAAGAAATGGTGAAATACACCGAAGAGCAGATTCTGGATTTGATTCTGAAAGATTATAAAGGAAAGAAAATATATTTGCTGGCGCCATTGGTGCGTTCACGTAAAGGACATTATAGAGAACTTTTTGAACAGATACGTAAAAAAGGATATTTATATGTACGAGTAGACGGAGAAGTGCGTGAAATCACGCATGGTATGAAGCTCGACCGTTATAAGAACCACGATGTGGAAGTGGTTATCGATAAATTAGTGGTTGCAGAGAAAGACGACCGGCGTCTGAAACAGAGTGTGGCAACTGCTATGCGTCAGGGAGACGGGCTGATGATGATTTTGGATGCCCAGTCCGAAAGTATCCGGCATTATAGTAAGCGGCTCATGTGTCCTGTCACCGGGTTGTCTTATCGTGAACCTGCTCCGCATAACTTCTCATTCAATTCACCGCAAGGCGCATGTCCGAAGTGTAAAGGGTTGGGAGTAGTCAATCAGATTGACGTGGACAAAGTGATTCCCGATCGTGAACTTTCCATTTACGAAGGTGCGATAGCTCCTTTGGGAAAATATAAGAATGCGATGATTTTCTGGCAAATCGGTGCTTTGCTTGAGAAGTACGATGTAACGTTGAAAACACCGGTTAAGGAGTTGCCGGACGATGCGATTGATGAAGTGTTGTATGGCTCTGACGAACGGATTAAAATCAAGAGTTCGCTGATCGGCACTTCATCCGATTACTTTGTTACCTATGAAGGAGTGGTGAAGTATATTCAGATGTTGCAGGAGAAAGATGCTTCTGCGACAGCGCAGAAATGGGCGGAACAATTTGCCAAAACAACGGTTTGTCCTGAATGTAAAGGGGCTCGCCTGAATAAGGAAGCTCTGCATTTCCGCATCCACGATAAGAATATTAATGAATTGGCAAACATGGACATCAACGAGCTGTATGACTGGTTGATGAAGGTAGATGAGTTCCTTTCCGATAAGCAGAAGAAAATATCAGTGGAGATTCTGAAAGAGATTCGTACACGTTTAAAGTTCCTGCTGGATGTCGGTTTGGATTATCTGGCGTTGAACCGTAGTTCTGTCAGCCTTTCCGGTGGTGAGAGCCAGCGTATCCGTTTGGCTACACAAATTGGTTCTCAATTGGTGAATGTGCTTTATATTCTCGACGAGCCGAGTATCGGTCTGCATCAGCGTGATAATTTACGTCTTATCAACTCCTTGAAAGAACTCTGTGACATGGGAAACTCCGTGATTGTGGTGGAACATGATAAGGATATGATGCTGGCTGCCGACTATGTTATCGATATGGGACCGAAAGCCGGACGTCTCGGTGGAGAGGTTGTTTTTGCAGGAACTCCCCAGGAGATGCTGAAGACCGATACGATGACTTCGCAATACCTGAATGGAAAGATGAAGATAGAAATCCCCGCCAAGCGTAGAAAAGGAAACGGGAAATCTATCTGGCTGAAAGGAGCGAAAGGGAATAACCTGAAGAATGTTGACGTGGAGTTTCCGTTAGGTAAACTAATTTGTGTGACAGGTGTATCAGGAAGCGGGAAATCTACTTTGATTAATGAAACTCTGCAACCGATTCTATCGCAGAAGTTCTACCGTTCTTTGCAGGATCCTTTGGAATACGATTCGATTGAAGGATTGGAAAACATCGATAAGGTAGTGAATGTCGATCAATCACCTTTGGGACGTACGCCACGTTCCAATCCAGCTACCTATACTGGTGTGTTTTCTGATATTCGTAATCTGTTTGTAGGTCTTCCGGAAGCTAAGATTCGCGGTTACAAGCCGGGACGTTTTTCCTTTAATGTTTCAGGCGGACGTTGTGAAGCCTGTACGGGAAATGGTTATAAGACAATTGAAATGAATTTCCTTCCTGATGTATATGTGCCTTGTGAAGTATGTCACGGCAAACGTTATAACCGGGAAACACTGGAAGTACGTTTCAAAGGAAAGTCGATTGCCGATGTATTGGATATGACAATCAACCGTGCCGTAGAATTCTTTGAAAACGTTCCGCAAATCTTGAATAAGATAAAAGTATTGCAGGATGTCGGACTCGGATATATAAAGTTGGGACAATCTTCTACCACTCTTTCCGGTGGAGAAAGCCAGCGTGTGAAACTGGCAACGGAACTGTCGAAAAGAGATACAGGCAAGACCCTTTACATCCTTGATGAACCGACTACCGGACTTCATTTTGAAGATATCCGCGTACTGATGGGAGTACTGAATAAGCTTGTGGATAAAGGGAATACGGTTATCGTCATCGAACACAATCTGGATGTGATTAAAATGGCGGATTATATTATCGATATGGGCCCTGAAGGGGGGAAGGGCGGGGGAGAACTCCTTAGTTACGGAACACCGGAAGAGGTTGCGAAGAGCCCTAAGGGATATACACCTAAGTTTCTTCGCGAAGAGCTGGAGCTCTAATTTGAAATATAGAGTGAGGGCGTTCCCCCAATAAAGTCAACTATCTCTAATCATATTAATTAAGGCGCGGATTACATGGTTTTTATTTAATTAGAGCCGTGTAATCCGTGCCTTAATAAAAGTCATAGAGGACTTTGTCTCCCACTAATTCTTTATTTATCAGATATAGAAAGTATAAATACAACGAAAATGAAAATCAATAAAACAAATGCCGCACGGCTGTTAGATAAGGCTAAGATAGCCTATGAACTGATTCCCTACGAAGTGGATGAAAACGACTTAAGTGCTGTTCATGTAGCAGCAGATTTAGGAGAAAACATTGATCAAGTGTTTAAAACTCTTGTCCTGCATGGCGATAAAAGCGGATATTTTGTCTGTATCATTCCGGGAGAACATGAAGTTGACTTGAAACTGGCAGCTAAAGCATCGGGTAATAAGAAGTGCGATTTGATTCCCGTAAAAGAACTTCTGCCACTTACCGGATATATCCGGGGAGGGTGTTCGCCTATCGGCATGAAGAAACATTTTCCCACTTATATTCATGAAACCAGCCGGGAATTTCCGTATATTTATGTAAGTGCCGGTGTGCGGGGACTTCAGATAAAAATAGCTCCGGAAGATTTGATTCGTGAATCCAGAGCAGAAATTTGTCGTTTATTTGAGGAGTAGTTTAACAAATCATTGTGCAAAAACTCAAGAAAAAGTATATATTTGCAAGAAATATTTATTTAAATCAATCATTTATTAATTCTAAAAACTTATATCTATGTTCAGTAAACACCCTAAAGGTCTGATTGCTGCAGCTTTAGCTAATATGGGAGAGCGTTTTGGCTTCTATATTATGATGGCGATTTTGACATTGTTTATTTCAGCGAAATTTGGATTGTCCGAGACAACTACCGGATACATTTATTCCGCGTTCTATGCTTCCATTTATATTTTAGCTTTGGCGGGAGGTGTTATTGCTGATAAGACGAAAAATTTTAAAGGCACTATTTTAGTAGGGCTGATATTAATGGCTATCGGTTATTTGATTATTGCCATTCCTACTCCGACCCCTGTTCCTAGTATGGCTCTTTACTTGGGATTAACTTGTTTCGGACTTTTGGTGATTGCTTTTGGTAATGGTTTATTTAAAGGAAATCTGCAGGCTTTGGTAGGCCAGATGTATGATGACCCTAAATATTCAAACCTACGTGATGCCGGTTTCCAGATATTTTATATGTTTATCAATATTGGAGCTGTTTTTGCACCGTTTATTGCTATTGGTGTGCGCAACTGGTGGTTGAAGGTGAACAACTTTGATTATGATGCCACTTTACCTGAATTGTGCCATCAATATTTAGAAAAAGGAAATGATATGGCTCCACAGGCAATGGAGAATCTGACAACTTTGGCTAAGAGTGTTGTTCTTGATGGGACTCCTGTAACAGATATGGGTATGTTTGTTAATAACTACCTTGATGTGTTTAACCGTGGTTTTCAGTATGCTTTTATGGCTGCTATTGGTGCTATGCTTGTTTCGCTGATTATTTATATGGCAAATAAGAAACGCTTCCCGGATCCTGCGACTAAATTGGAAACCAGTAAAGGTACTGCGACTGTGAATAAGAAAGAAATCCAAATGAGCGCTACTGAAATCAAACAACGTATCTATGCTTTGTTTGCAGTATTCGGTGTTGTTATTTTCTTCTGGTTATCTTTCCACCAGAATGGTTATTCTTTGACTTATTTTGCCCGTGACTATGTGGATTTGAGTGTTATTAATATCGACTTAGGTTTTACGCAGATCAAGGGAGCTGAAATATTCCAGAGCGTTAATCCGTTCTTCGTTGTATTCCTGACTCCATTTATCATGTGGATGTTCGGCTCAATGAAAAAGAATGGTAAAGAACCTTCTACCCCGATGAAGATTGCCATCGGTATGGGTATTGCCGCATTAGCGTATGTATTCTTGATGGTATTCTCCTTTACATTGCCTTCGAAAGAGGTGTTGGGTACTATGAGTGCTGCTGAAATAAATGCTATTCGTGTGACTCCGTGGATTATGATCGGTCTGTATTTCATCCTTACAGTTGCCGAATTGTTCATTTCTCCTCTGGGATTATCGTTTGTATCTAAGGTGGCTCCTCCTCATTTGCAGGGATTAATGCAAGGTTGTTGGTTAGCTGCAACAGCTGTGGGTAATTCACTGCTGTTTATCGGTGGTATTCTTTATACCACTGTTCCTATCTGGGCTTGCTGGTTAGTATTTGTAGGCGCAACAGGTGCTTCTATGATTGTAATGCTTTCAATGGTAAAATGGCTGGAACGCGTAGCGAAATAGAATCCCGTCATTGACTAAATAACAAAATGCCCCGGAACATTCACGATACTTGTTCCGGGACATTTTGGTTTATTAAATATCCAATCCCATAATATAATCATTCATATAATACCCATTGCCAATCGGGAAATCACCTTCCCGTAACTTTCTCATTCCCATGTATTCGTAAAACTGCAAGGCTTTATTATTACGATTCACATTGAGTTCCATCAGACAAGGTTCCGGATGCATCTCTTTGATACATTTGATTGCTTCCTTAAATAAGAAACTGCCGCAATGCGTACCCTGAAAGCGGGGGAGAACATAGATTTTCTGAAGATGGAATACATCTTTTCCCTGTTGCTGCACAGAGACGTATCCGCATGGCTCATTCTCTTTATAGGCGATGGAATACACATGCCCCTCTTCCTCCATTTGCTTGCGCACATTGGAAGGAGCATACATCCAGTCCATCATATAATCCAGTTGTTCAGGAGATAAAATATCCTTGTAGGTGGCGGGGAATACCTCCTTTGCCATCATATGAATAAGCTCGCAATCGGCTACCGTTGCTTTTCGAATTGTAAACATACGTGTTTTCTATTTTATAGTTTAACGGGCACAAATATAGCCATTATTTCTTTTTATAATAAGGTAAGCACTCTCTAATGTTTTAATTATTATTAATTTATAGTACTTTGTAATGCAAGGTACTTAAGTAATGCATATATTTGTGCCATCTAAAAGAAGTGAATAATGAAAGTAGACAATGTAAAATCACAGATGAGGAAAGGCATGCTTGAATATTGCATCATGCTTTTGCTGCACAAAGAGCCTGCTTATGCTTCTGATATTATTCAGAAATTGAAAGAAGCCCAACTGATTGTAGTGGAAGGCACCTTGTATCCGTTGCTGACCCGTCTGAAAAATGACGACCTGTTAAGTTATGAGTGGGTGGAATCTACCCAGGGACCTCCCCGCAAATACTATAAACTCACTGAACAAGGAGAAACCTTTTTGGGAGAACTGGAAATTTCCTGGAAAGAACTTAACGACACAGTGAATCATATAGCCAATAGATAATCCGAAAAAGAAGAAATAAAAATGAAAAAGACATTGACCATAAACTTAGGAGGAATAGTTTATCATATAGATGACGATGCCTACCGACTGTTAGACAATTATCTGTCTAATTTGAAACATTACTTTCGTAAACAGGAGGGTGCGGAAGAAATTGTAGACGATATTGAGATGCGTATTGCCGAACTGTTTGCCGAGAAAGTAACTGAAGGAAAACAGGTCATCACAGTTTCGGATGTAGAAGAAATTATCGCCCGCGTAGGCAAACCGGAAGATTTTGGCATTGCTGACGAGGATACAGATTCACAGAAAAGAACGGAACAAGCATCGTCCGCTAATCAAAGTAATACGCAAACCTCTGCCCAACGTCGCTGGTTCCGTGATCCGGATAATAAATTGTTGGGTGGTGTGGCAGCAGGACTGGCAGCTTACTTCGGTTGGGACATCACATTGGTGCGTATCCTGATGATTATTCTGGTGTTTGTGCCTTATTGTCCGATGATTATCCTTTATATTATCGGATGGCTCGTTATTCCGGAAGCCCGTACCGCCGCAGAAAAGTTAAGTATGCGTGGAGAAGCGGTAACCATTGAGAATATTGGCAAAACAGTGACAGACGGCTTCGAACGGGTAGCAGATGGGGTTAATAATTATGTGAACTCCGGTAAACCTCGTACCTTTCTTCAAAAGATAGGCGATGTATTTGTTTCCATTGCTGCCGTCCTCTTTAAGATATTTCTGGTAGCTCTTGTCATTCTTTGTTGCCCTGTCTTGTTCGTATTGGCTGTCGTATTGGTAGCGTTGGTATTTGCGGCAATTGCCGTGGCAGTCAGTGGAGGAGCTTTACTTTATGAGTTGTTGCCTGCCATCGACTGGATGCCGGTTGCTTCCGTCTCTCCTATGATGACATTATTAGGTACGATTGCCGGAGTTGCCCTCATTGGTATTCCATTAGGAGCTTTTTTGTATACCATCTTGCGCCAGCTATTCCATTGGTCACCAATGGGAACAGGTTTGAAATGGTCGTTACTGATTTTATGGATATTGGGTGCGGTCATTATGGTCATTAATCTTTCTGCTCTTGGCTGGCAACTGCCTCTGTATGGGCTGCACTGCTGTTAACTAAACCTCATTCTATTAAAAAAGGATAATATTTATTCTTTTATAAGTAAATGTACCCCGATAGTGTGTCCGGGGTACATTTTTTGTTTTCCCTTATTCATCGTAAATCGAGATTTTTTAGTAATTCTGGAAAACTTCTGTTAGTACCTTATACAAAGGACTTTGGGATAATTACCCGTTTTTGAGGTAACGACTTGGCAACGGTACAATCTGCTGCGTTCTACCTTGAATTGCTTTCAAGTAACTCGTTTCTGTGTACAAAAATAATAGAATAGTCCGATGCACACAAGGTACATCAAAGAAAAAGTTCGACTATTTGTTTAGTTTGTTTAATCGCATTACAATCGAAGTTTGACTTCTACCCATTTTGTTTGCAATATATTTGACACTCTTACCTTCATTGTGCAGTTTCAATAAAAATTGGTCTGCTCTTCTTGTCCATCTTTTATTGGCGTTAGGGTGCTTTACATAGCTTTCTTCTGACACCTTTTCGGGGTGCAAGAATTCATCCACAAATACAGACGGGAAACGCTTATCGTATAATACAAGCGTTTTTATCTTAGCCCTTGTTATTGCAACATAGAATAATCTTCTTTCTTCTCCGTATGGGAATTGGTCGCTCTTAGTGAGCACATAGTTAAGCACAGGGTCGTCACTCACCTGTGATGGGAAACCGTATGTATCTTTATTGCATTGTAAGAGTATTACATAATTCGCTTCAAGACCTTTTGACTTATGTACGGTTAAAAACTCTATTTTTCGTCCTCCTATCACATAGTAGAATCTATTACCCTCTTTAATTGATTGGTACATAAAAGAGAGGTAGTAATCATCAAAAGAGTAACGCCCCAATAGGAATATTGATTTATCCGATGGAATAGAAGCCACAAGTTGCCCTATCGTATTGCAGTAATCTCGTCTATCATAAGCATAGAATTCCAACTCGGTTCTCATTTCTGAGCTGAACGAATGGATATTCTTTTGTATTTGGGCTTTATTGCGTTGTATAAAGTTCGACGATAAAGAAACCAAAGGCTCTCCAAACCTGTATGTAGTTTCAATCTTGTTTATCTCCGTTGCTCCAAAATATTCGGGGAATTGATTGAATAGAGCCATATCACTTCCCGAAAAACGATAAATAGACTGCCAATCATCACCCACACAATACAACTTTGCAGGAGGATTACCCTCTCGCAATACTTTCAAGAAGTTGTAACGGTCAACAGAAATATCTTGAAACTCATCCACTATGATATAATCATATTCAACAGGGTGTGAAGTACGACATATCTCAGTGGCTTGAAGAATAGCATCGGTAAAATCAATTTGGTCACTATCGCTTAACGCATTTATGTAGTGTTCATATACAGGTTGAAATATATTCTTGATGATAAACACACTTCGTTCATCATCTGCATTTTTGGCTTGTTTCAAAACCTCTTTAACTGATTTACAACTTGATTTTACCAATGTAACGAAAGTAACAACAAGTCGTATAAACGCCTTTTCCTGCTTGCTACCTTTGGGTAGTACTAAATCGTATAACTCCTCATCGGTCTTTTCTTGAATTGGTACACCTGCTTCAGCTAATAGTTTACGGAGTTTATCCCTAATATCAGAATAATGGAAATCTGCACTTGATGTCACTAAAAGTTGTGTACCAAATTTCTCGTGAGCCGCTTTTTTCCAAGTTATACCATCATTGTATTTCTGATTGGCTTCTTCGTAGGTTATACCCTTGTCTTTTGCGAACCAAGCAGGAACAAGCCCGTGTTCATCAACTCCGAAATGTTCAAGATAGATGCGTTTGGTTACTCCTCCTTGCTTAAAATATATTGAGAAGTCGGGACGATATTGTGAGTGCATCTCATCTGCTAATTGATGTTCGTATGGTTCTTCATATCTGAATTTCACTCCCAGCGAGGACAAAGCAAAGCATATTTTTTGTTCTTGTTCACTTCTCACATATATGGCTCTGCCGTCCATATCGGGGAACATCGCCTTTAGCTGCACATTCTTTTGCTCTGATAATTGCTCTCGTCTTTCATTCTTGCGTTGTTCCCAATCGGCTTCATTCGTTTGGTAATCAACAAAGTATTCCACTATACTTTTTTTGAAAGACGATTTATCTAACAATTTGTGATATATATTAACAAACAATGAATCTGTATTGTCGCAAATCGATGGTTTTGTGCCTGTTGTTTTGCCTATAATATCAATGGCTAACTTATGGAATGTGTAACCTTTCAATCCATTGGTCGCCATTCTTTCGGTTAGTTCGGCTGCTGCTTTGTTGGTATAACTGATAAGTAAAATTCTTTCAGGTGCGATACCCTTGATTTCGGTGAGATATTTAACCTTACCGACAATTGAAGAGGTTTTACCACTACCTGCACTGCTGACTACTAAACAATTATCCTCTTCTGAAACTATTGAGCGTCTTTGTTGCTTGTCTAATGGGTATTTTAGGCAATGGTCGAAAAAGTCCCTGTGCGTGTCAAGTAGAAAGGTTATAACACCATCATTATGTTGTTTTACAAGTTTGTTGATTCTTCCAAAGTCGTTAATGAATTTGGATATGGTTTCTGATGGAGTGATGTTAAAGGCTTCAAGTTTCTTCAGAAGTGAATATGCCTCTTGGAAATGTACCTTATAATGATTGATGAAATTTTTTTCTTGCGTTGCGGAGATTACCCTGCCAGAAAAGCCATTATTCAAGTCTGAGGGAATATCTATAAACGCCCTCTCATTAAGAGCCGATAATCTCTCTCTTGCTTGCTCATAATTTGATTTCTCGCTATATGCAGATATATGGTTTAGCTTTTCTGCAAGCTCTTTGGATTTGTTTTTTAGGCGTGTTCGTACCATCGCTATTACAATAACCGAAATAGCAATTATACAAATAACCAAAATAAACGCCCATTGCATATTAAAAAAAAGCAGTTGATAATATTTGCTTTGCATAAAAATTAGCGTACTACGGAAATACGGAATTTATAGCAAAAAATTATTTTCTTTAAAATAATCTATTACATCTTCATCCGAAGTTGCTTCATCTACTGCGTTTAAAATTTTTACGAAGTCCTCAAACTTATCTGTTTCATAACCCCCACAAGTTGTAAATTCTTCATCGCAAAAGAAAATCATTTCTCCCGGAATGGTCATTGAGCCTGCTCCATTAAGACTCCTAAATCTATGGCTTACTGCCCAACCTGTAAATTCTCCTTTGTGATATTTAGCGACATTTTCTTTTAGAAAAGCAAGTTGTTCTGAAAGTTTCTTGGTGTATTTGTTCAAATCAGATTTGGCTTCTTCCTTTTCTTTTTTTGCTCGTGAATACTCTCCACGAGAGTATTGAGAAGAATAACCATTGGGGGCAAAAATATCCATAGAAGATTCTGCTGATTCAATTTTTCTCTCACAGCGATTTATTTTAGATATCAAATTCTTGATTTCATCGCTAATTTTCATAATAGGCTCGATAGTAGTTACATCAATAAACATACTATCAACTCTTGTTGATATTGGCTCATAAGAATCAGGGTGATAGAGATAGTCTTTAAGCGTCTCTTTAACCAATTTCTCAGCTTTTTCCTCGTTAGAGAGTGTACAAGAAGTTATAACTAAAGCGGATAATACTAAAAACTTTTTCATAATCTGTCGTATTATTGGGTTATTTCTCAGGGAATAAACTTGTTAAGGCTCTTCTAATGGCTTGACGGATATCATCAGCTTCTGTTTCGCCTTGTCCTTCTGCTGTACAAGAACATATCATTTCATTAGTTTTTGCAGAGCTAAACTGTATAGTTACTTCTATTGTGTAACCTAAACCTCTATTACGCCTGCCACTCTCACCATAATTGACGATTAGAGTTTCATTAGATAATTCGGGTTTAAGTTCGGGTAATATGATATATCCTTCTTTTATTAGTATTCCTGCTATTACATCACTTGGATTAACACTTTTGGTGGTTGAAGAACCATAGATACCGTATTGCCCACCATATGTACCTCCTGTGCTTGATGTCAATTCCTTTGTTGGGGAAATGTATGCGTATTTATACATTTCAATAGGAGCATTCCTCACTATTACAGGCATTCGAAGTGGTGCACATCCATTCATTAATATAATGGCACAAATAGCTAATAACCATTTTTTTATTACGCTCATACACTACATTTTTTTAATCTCCAGTTCCCAAAGGAATTTAACCTATTAAAGAAGCGTGGAACTGTATGCCACATTCTTTACTTGAAGGTCGTAGGAAACCATAGATGCAGATGTAACAATAGCAGCCCACGCTATATGCGTGAGAACCACTATGCTATCCTTGCATCTAATTGAAAATTTCCTACGTTTTCAAGTACAAGATAAGCATAACGCTTCTTCTTTTTTTCGTATGTCTTGGAAAGAGTTGCCTCAATCCAATACAAAAGTATGAAAAATCCGTGATATACCATTCTACTATCACGGATTTTTTTGATTTACAGTTTCATACTTCTATTCTGTCTTGGCTTCGGTATTCCGATAGCTTCTCTGAACTCATTCATCTTCTTTCTGAACCAGCTCACGTGTGAAACCCCGTCTATCTTGAAATCGAATTTACCGTTTTCATCCTGTTTGATGGAGCAGACGGAATGTCGGGTATCAAAACTTCGGTTAAATTCGGAAGAATAGAGTTCGCCTTTTATCCCGACCTCCTTGAACTCGCACAGTCTTCTGATTATCCCGTCATTAAAGCCCAAACGTTCACGCAGGAAACTTATCACGGGCATCAGCTTCTCCACATACGGAAAGTAGCGTCTGACAAAATCCGCAAACTCCGACAGCTTGCGGTGCTGTTGCTCGTAAGCGTTTCTTATCTCCTGTATCTGCTTGGCTTGTTGCCGTTCCCGTTGTCGGGCTTCGTCTTCAAGTTCAAGGATGCGGTCTTGCAAGTCCTCGTTCCTGCGTTCCAACGATTTCATCTTTCCACTTCCGAAAAGAGAGCCCACACTGCTTGCAAGGGCGGTTGCCGTATCGGTGGCTGCGCTTTTGAGCTTGTCGGTACGGATTTCCGCTTTCACCTGCTTCAGTTCCTCCTGCGCCTTGGCTTTCTTCTCCTGCAACAGTCTGGTTTCAGTTTCGAGGACTTCATTCTTCTTTTTCAAGTCCCTATAATACTGCATGGTGGTGGTGTGCCGTGCTTCCGAACCCCGTACCCCACGCTGCAATCCGTATTTCGCCATCACCCTTGCGTAATTGTCGTGGTAGGCGACCAGGGTCTGGCGGTTGAACAGGTCATCGGCACACAAACGGACGGAATTTGTTTTCTTGCGGTACTTGCGCTTGCCATCAGCCTGTTCTTTCTTGGCTTTGCGCCTTTCACCCGTCACGATGGGAACAACGGCTGCGTGGATGTGCGGAGTCTTCTCGTCCATGTGTAGATGTGCGGCAACCACATTGTCTTTGCCGAATGTGGCTTGCAGCCATTGGATGCTGTCGCTGCACCATTCATCGAGTTCTCCTTTTTCCTGTATGTTCATCATGTCCTCGTGCGTACCCGACAAAACCACCCGAACGACACGGACTTGGTCGTGTGTGATTTTCCGTCTGATGCCTGCCGTGTTCAGCCTGTGGGCAATCGCTTCATCCCTGCCGTGAACGCCATTGGGGTATTCGACAAGCACCCTGTTCAGATGCGTTCTTGTCGGGTCGGCGTTTTTAGGTATTATCTTTCTCTCTATATGGTCGGACTGCGTGGTGTCCGATGTACCCTTTGCTTTCTTTATGTCCAATGAAAAATATCCCATATTATTTCTATTTTTGCGGTTATCGTTATGTCTCTTCTCTCTGCCTGTGACATCGGCTCACAGGGTTTATTATGCAAATGAACCATTGCTGCACTCGGCATAATCCAAACGAGTTTGGCTTCTGCTCTCGTTTGCACAGGGTTTCCAAAGGGATTTCCCTTTGGCTCGATAGGGTGTTTTTAGCGTTACGGAGTAATGCGTGAAGAAAACGCCCTATTGAGCTATGGTATTTCTGTCTAAATACCTTGGGAGAGCGGACGTGCATATTACAGATGAAATCCCCCTTTCTTTTTCGGTGGCTGCATCATCCGTCTTTCGGATTGGACTTGCTTTTTCTCCTTTATCGGCTCTGCCGATTGGGACAAGGGCTTACCGCACAGGTAGTCGTTCAAGTCCTTATAATCACGATAGTACAGCGACTTATCAAGCAGCCGTTCCCCGAACTTCTCTTTCAGCTTCTTGCAGGTGCTCCGTCCAGCCGTGTCGTTATCAAGGAAACAGCCGATTCGGGTGTAGGTCTCCAATATGCTTTCCGCTTTCGCAAGATTGGAAACGGAGTTCAGTATGACATAGTCCTGCGTGTCCAATCGTGGGTATTGCGGATTGTTTCTTACTCGGATGGTAAGGAATGAGAGGTAATCCATGAACCCCTCGAACAGGTAACACATACATCGTTGTCCGTCCTGCTGTCGGATATGGGTGATGTCTTTCGGGGCGACACATCCCTTGAAGTATCTGTTGCGCACTTCATATCCTCCTGCCATGTTCGGAAAGCCGATGGCAAAATAGGGTTTGTCGGCATTCATAAACCGAAGCTCCCTGCATTCTCTTTTGGCAAGTCCGATGTTTATTCCCCTTTCTTGCAGATAGGCTATAAGAGCAGGAGAGGACAACTCACCAACCCTTAATCCCTGATAAGGCTGATTGTCGGAATGCTGTCTGCCAAAAGAGAACGATGCAGGGCGGATGTATGCTGTCCGCTCCCCTATGCGTTTCAGCAGATAGGCTACATCTTCCGAACGGTAGAGTTCCGCTGCCAATGCGAGGATGTTTCCGCCTTTGCCGATGCCGAAGTCGTACCATTTTTCAAGCTCGGTGTTTACCTTGAACGATGCGTCCGTTTCTTCCCGTAGCGGTGATTTATACCACAGGTTCTTGCCTTGTTGCTTTACAGGCGTATAGCCCAGACTTTGCAGATAGTCTGCCAGTTTGATTTGCTTTACATCTTGGATTGTCATATTACATACGGTTTTGAAGTTGATGAAAATTTGTTGATTTGATGAATTGTCAATGTAATATATTTATATACAGCCTCGTAACCTCTCAACATCTTCTCAACAAACCACTCGCCAAAAGAGAAATCAACAAACGGGTGTCGGTGGTCTCTCAACTTCTCTTTTGGCTTGTTGAGATTTTGTTGAGAATGTATATCGTTTATTGTCAGTGTATTTATACCCATATTCAACAATTCAACAGAAAAATGATAATATTACAGGGATTCAAGTTGCTCCCTTGTGACGGTGTAGAAGCGTCCCACTCTCCTTATCGGCTCATACCGACACTCCCGATTGCAGTTGAACTGGTAGGTGGTATAAGTCAGTCCGTTTGGCGCAGGGGTCAGTTTCCAACATTCCTGCAACACTTTTCGGACTTGGTGTTTCTCCACCTTTACCTGTGAGTGTACCAGCAAAAGAAGAATGTCGCTGTAACAGAAAGAGAATGTATCCGTGCCGACACTGTCCATGATGTCAAGGACAAGTTCGTGCATCTCTATCTCCAACCGGTTACGGTTGCTGCGGATAATCTTCTGCAAGGCTTCTGTATGCAGCAATGTGGGGTTGAACCACATCCGGCTTTCCTTTTCGGTGAACAGTTTTCTGTGTTGCAGGAAATGGAGAAAGGCGGGTATCTCCGCTTTCAGCTTTTGCAGGAAGTCGGTATCATCGGACTGCAAGCGGTCTATCTTGCGCACCCAATAGCGTGTTTCCCCTGCGTCTATGATTACGGGCAGGTACTCGTTGTTGGAACACAGCACGAATTTGGCGAAGAACGCAATCTCGTCACGGTCTTTGCCTTTGGCTTCCACCTTATAGGAAAGTGTGGTGCTGAGGTTCTTCAACCGCTCGCTGTCCTCCCTGCGGTTGAGAAGCACCTCATCCACCACGATAAGCAACTTGCCAGCCCAGTCGGAATTGAACTGGCTGCGGAAATCCTCGTTGGTGTTGAAAGTCACATTGTTCTGAAAAAGGGCTTTCAGAAAGTTCAGGAAGGTGCTTTTGCCCGTGTTGCGTTCTTCCGACACCAACAGCAGGATAGGCAACTTCTGAATCGGTTGCAGGTAGAGCAGTTGCAGATAGTCCATCCCCAACTCGTATTGTTCCCCGAAGATGTGCCGTACCAAAGATTGGATATGCGATAAATCGCCCTCCTGCGGTCGGTGGTCTATCGGTTCGTAAAGGTTAAGGAACTTGCCGACCACGGAACGGTAGCCGATGTGTTCGGGTACGGTGCAGAAGCCGTCATACTTGGGAACGCTGCCGATGTAATCCTTGCCGTAATCCTGTCGCAGGGTCTCGTTGTTCCATGCGATGCGTTTCTTCACATACCCTCCGTTCAGTCTCGGTTGCTCCACAATCTTGTAGAGCGTTGTCCCGACACGGATAAATTCTTCCTTTGCCATGCCGCCATCCGATGGCGGTCTGTGGCTGTCCTGTTGTTCGATAGCTGACATAATCAAATGGTTTTAAGTTTGAAAATTACCAGCTGCAAAAATATAATCAATTATCGGATAGGTTGTTATGCAAAACACGGCAGAATGGTGACAAATAGCCCCCGAAACAAAAACTTTCAATGGTTTGGGACAGGAAACGGGTTGTGCAAACGGAAAAACTCCCGAAAAGCGAATGTCGGATTACGCTTTTCGGGAGAAAAAACCAGAGCGTCTGTCGTTCTGTCGTACTGACTTAATGAATTACTGACTTACCGAGTGAATTATGTCAGGCATTCAGCTACGAGAAGTATTCGGATTTGGATATACTGTTGGTATTCAGCGAGAAGAAGATGCTTGTTTTCTCTTTTCGCAGGTACAGTCTTTCAAGAACGGCATTGCGTACCCTTTCCGCTCCGAATGTGCCGATATGGAAAGCGAGGGCAACTATCGCTTCAAGGTTGTAAACCTCCATACAGCAATTATCGGATACCCGTATGTTTCGCCTTGTTCCGTATTCCCTTAAAACTCCGTTCTTGCAAAGAGCCTTTACCCCAGCACGGAATGTCGGGGCGGTTACTCCGAACAGGTCGCAAAGTTCCCATTCGTTCATGGCGGTTGCGCCTATATCGGTCGGCAAGGTGATGTTGCCGTTGCCGTCCGTTGTGATGATGCTTCGTTTCATGGCTATGCTTGGTTATGGGGTTACACTTCCGAACGATGCGTTCAGCTTGTTGCCGAACATCGTCAGGTCATTGTCAAGTTTCTGTGTGGTTATCTTCGCATAGATTTGAGTCGTGACAATGTTCGTGTGTCCCAAAACACGGCTCACGCTTTCAATGGGCATCCCCTTGCTAAGAGCCAGTGTCCCAAACGTATGACGTGCACAATGGTAGGAGATTTGCTTCTCTATTCCGCATTCCGCCATTACCTTTTTCAGCTGTTTGCACATCGTCCAATAGTTGATTTTTCCGAAAACCAGCTTGTCTTCCGACAGATACTTGTACCGTTCGATTATCTGCAAGGGAATATCCAGCAGCTTCACTTGGAACGGGACATTTGTCTTGTGCCGTTTCGACAATATCCATTTCTCACCGTTCACCTCCACTATTTCATCCGTTGTGAGTTCTTTCATATCCACGAAAGACAAGGCGGTGAAGCAGGCGAAAATGAACAGGTCTCGCACCAATGCGAGGGTGGGGTTGTCAAACTCGTGCGCCATGATTCTTTTGATTTCGTCCTCTGTCAGATATTCCCGTTCCTTAACATTCGGGCTGATATGGAACTGCGCAAACGGATTTCTCGGCATCAGTCCGTTATAGTGCGCACGCATGACCACGCCTTTCAGCCACATGCAGTTCAGCCAGATGGTGGCGTTTTTCAGTCCCCGTTCAGCCGTAAGATAAGCCGCAAACTCCTTGATGAAGTCGGGTGTAAGTTCCAGCATGGACATATCCGTCCGTCTGTAGAATGACTTGATAAAGGCTGCGACATAGTTCCTTGCCCTTACCATGACCTTGTATGTGCCGATGCTGCGGTCTTTGCCGACACGTTTCAGGAAGTTGGCGCAATCCTTGTCAAAAGCCTTTATCAGTGTCTCATACTCGCTTCCTACCCCTTGGTAGGCATTGCGCACCATTTCAGCCGTTACGTATGCCTCTCGGTCGGATATGCGCTGATAGTGCTTGATGATTTGCGCCTTGATGTTGTCCAATGCCAGATTGATGTTCCGTGCTTCGGCGCTCTTGCCTTTGGCTCGGTTGCCTTTCGCATCCCAAAGGGTTTTCGGGATGGTCTGCTTGCAACTGAACTGCGCCACAGTACCGTTGATTGTCACTCGTCCCATGATGGGGACAATACCGTCTTTCTCCTTGCTGCCGTTCACGTAGAACAGCACTTTGAATGTACTTCTTGCCATACTCGTTTTTTTGTTTGCAAAGTTAAATATCAACGAGTTAGACCTTGATACGCAAATCGGTGACAAACGGTGCAATAGCATCTCTCATATGTTAAATCTTACTCTTTCACGGGTAATGATTTGCAAACCATTCTTTTTCTTAAATCCGCTTTTCTTTGCGTTTTCCGATTTTTCGGCTTGTCATCATTTGACACCGTAGCAACTCTGATATTAAGTCGTTTAGCGTCATTTCTCCCGTTTTTCGAGGTTATTCCAGAGATTTTCTGTAAGTTTGTAAATACGTATTCAGGAAATAAAAATGGGTGAACATATATGTTTTAGGAGAAACGAACGTTTAGCGACAGTCAATCCTTATTGGAGAGGAAATCCGATGGTGCGCGGACGTTTTTTTAACAGGCAGCATCGCTTCCGTCCGGGGATGGGCAGCGTGTTGAAATGGCGTCTTTCGCCCAATCCCCAACGCAAAGAGAAGAAGACGGTGAAATGGGACCCGAAAGTTTGTTATCTTCGCTCATTGGATGCGATGGTAGGAGATTCTCTGATATGGCTCGGACATAATTCTTTCTTTCTTCAATTAGCAGGTAAGCGAATCATGTTCGATCCGGTGTTCGGCAGTATTCCTTTTGTGAAAAGACAGAGTGAATTTCCTGCTAATCCTGATATATTTACGGAGATTGATTATCTACTTGTCAGCCATGACCATTTTGACCATTTGGATAAACAGAGTATAGCCCGCTTACTGAAGAATAACTCGCAAATGAAACTTTTCTGCGGCTTGGGAACCGGTGAACTGATTCAGGGATGGTTCCCTGAAATGAAAGTGATTGAAGCCGGATGGTATCAACAAATGGAAGATGAAGGATTGAAGATCACGTTTCTGCCGGCACAACACTGGAGCAAACGTTCCGTACGTGATGGTGGGCAGCGACTGTGGGGAGCTTTTATGCTGCAAGGAAATGGGATTTCTCTTTATTATAGTGGTGATACGGGTTATTCCAGCCATTTTCGTGAGATTCCCGATCTGTTCGGAGCACCGGATTATGCTTTGTTAGGTATCGGTGCATACAAACCTCGCTGGTTTATGCGTCCCAACCATATATCGCCATACGAATCCTTGACTGCTGCCGAAGAAATGAATGCAGGTCTTACCATTCCCATGCATTATGGCACATTCGACTTGTCTGACGAGCCTTTGCACGATCCTCCGAAAGTTTTTGCAGCAGAAGCAAAGAAACGGAAGATTCCAGTGGAGATTCCCTATTTGGGAGAGATTGTAAAATTGAAAAAACAGAAATAATTAGAAACGAATAAAGAGATGAAGAAATTAGAAGTAAAAGACCTGAAAGAAAACTTTTTCGAAGCGATTGGAAAAGAGTGGATGCTGGTTACGGCCGGAACAAAAGAGAAGTTTAACACGATGACAGCAAGTTGGGGTGGCATCGGTTGGCTGTGGAACAAGCCTGTTGCTTTCGTTTTTATCCGTCCCGAACGGTATACGTATGAATTTGTAGAGAAGAACGATCACCTGACTCTTTCTTTCTTAGGGGCAGAAAATAAGAAGATTCACGCTATTTGTGGTTCTAAGTCGGGACGTAATATAGATAAAGTAAAAGAGACCGGATTGAAGCCAGTGTTTACAGAAAATGGCAATGTGTTGTTCGAGCAGGCACGATTGAGCCTGGAGTGTAAGAAGCTTTATGCTGACGGTATCAAACCGGAATGTTTTCTGGATAAGGAATCATTGGAAAAGTGGTACGGTGGTGCTCATGGTGGTTTCCACAAGATGTATATTGTAGAAATTGAAAATATTTATTCGGAGTAAGATTTAGCCGATTTATGATGGATGCAATGGAGAAGGCTCTGAACTCAAGTAGATTGAGAACAGAGCCTTCTTTTATTTTACTTTATTGGAAAGTCGTTAAGCACAGATTATATGAAATATGCAGTTTTAGTGAATCAAATGACTGTGAGATTCGTATAATCCGTGCTTTAAAATTTTACTTAGATGGAGCTTTCTTCACCCATTTATCCAACCATTCAAAGAATGTGCGTTGCCATAAAACTCCATTCTGCGGTTTCAATACCCAGTGGTTTTCATCCGGATAAATCAGCAACTCTGCAGGAACACCACGCATCACGGCAGCATCGAAAGCAGCCATTGCCTGATTAGCCAGAATACGGTAGTCTTTTTCTCCATGAATACAGAGGATAGGCGTATCCCATTTCTCCACGAATAGGTGAGGAGAGTTGGCAAACGTACGTTGTGCCACCGGGTTTTGTTTTTCCCAGTATGCGCCTCCCATATCCCAGTTGGCAAACCATTTTTCTTCAGTTTCCAGATATTGCATTTCCATATTGAAGATACCGTCGTGGGCGATGAAGGCTTTGAATCGTTTGTCATGATGTCCCGCCAACCAGTATACAGAGAATCCTCCGAAGCTGGCACCTACACATCCCAAGCGATCTTTGTCTACATACGGCTCTTTTGCCATTTCATCGATAGCAGTGAAATAATCTTTCATACACTGGCCACCGTAGTCACCACTGATCTGTTCGTTCCATTCCACGCCAAATCCCGGCAAGCCGCGACGATTCGGAGCAACAATGATATAATCATTGGCTGCCATAATCTGGAAATTCCAGCGATAAGACCAGAACTGGCTTACTGGGCTTTGCGGACCTCCTTCACAGAACAGCAAAGTCGGATATTTCTTGTTCGGATCAAACTGCGGAGGATAGATTACCCATGTCAACATCTGTTTGCCATCTGTTGTTTTCATCCAGCGACCTTCCACTTTACCCATTTCCAACTGGTCGTAGATCTGCTTGTTTTCCTGCGTCAGTTGAGTAGTAGAGCCATCCAGTGCCACAGTATAAATTTCATCACCCATGCTCATTGAATGACGTTTGGCGATCAGTTTATCCCCGAAAAGAGCTACACTTTCATAATCGTACATTCCTGAAGTGATTGCCTTTACCGAATCATTGGCTAAATCCAGCGCATAAATCTGCGATTCTCCGTGCCATACCCCTGTGAAATAGATAGTCTTGGCATCTGCACCCCAGACAAAGGCATCTACATTCGATTCGAATGCTTTGCTCACAAAACGTTTCTCTCCGGTTTCCAAATTCATGATGAACAGACGGTTTAAGTCGGCTTCGTAACCGTCACGTTCCATACTCTGCCAGGCGATATATTTGCCGTCTGGAGAGTATTGCGGATTGGTATCATATCCTTTGTTTTCTTCCGTGATATTTTCCGTTTTTTGGGTGTTCAGGTCATAAACGTAAATATCGGAGTTGGTAGAAATCGCATATTCCAGTCCTGTCTTTTTACGGCAAGTGTAAGCTACTTTGTCCGAAGCTGTATTCCAGGCAAGTTGCTCAATGCCACCCCAGGGTTTCATTGGACTTTCATACGGTTCTCCGTTCAGGATATCCACGATATTGGAAATACCGTTACCGTCGAAGTCGGCAACAAAAGGATGTGGAGCTGTCGTCACCCATTCATCCCAATGTTTGTACATCAGGTCGGTCACGATGATACCTGTGGCTTTCGGCAGGTCCGGATATTTATCAGCAGTGCTTTCTTTCGTCTTTACTTGTGAAATAAACAGCAGCTTTTTGCCATCCGGCGAAATGGAATAACCTTCGATGTCTCCGTCGTAGTTGGTCAATTGCTTGCGTCCGCTACCGTCCGGGTTCATTTCATAGAGCTGGCTACTTCCGTTGTCATTACTTAAGAATGCAAGTTTGGTGCCTCCTTTAATCCATGTCACTTCATTTTCCTGATACGGGGTATGAGTGATTTGCTGGTTTTCGCTTCCGTCTGCGTTCATCACGAAAACTTCGCGGTTACTCTTGTTTTCCGGTACACTGTAATACGCTACCGTATACGCAATTTTCTTTCCGTCGGGCGATACGGCGAATCCGCCGATACGTCCCATAGCCCAAAGTGCTTCGGGAGTCATGCGCTTCCCTTCGATCTTAATATCCGATTTCTCGATAAGCACCTGATCTGTTTTGCCTGCGTCTTTGGTTCCTCCGCAGGCAGCTAACAACATTGCTGCCGACATCATAAATAAATTAGCTTGTCTCATATATTTTATAAAATGTTTATTTTCTTGCGAAGATAGTGAAAAAAGGATTTAAATCTTCTTTTTCTGCCAGTTTCCTTTCTTCATATACCAGTAGCAGAACAACAGTATAAAAGTACCGTACACACATTCCGTTGTCCAGGCAAAAGCGACGTCCATCCGCAGGTACATAATGAAATATGCAGAGTATGTGACATAGATAGCCAGTACACAGAGTTCCATAGCCAATGCAGTCCGCGTATTTCCTGTTCCTGATACCGATTGGAAATACACATTGGCAGGCACCAGTACCAGATAGGCAGAGCATAGTACCCACAGTGAAGGTACGGATGCCGCCCTTAAATCCGGGATGTCTGTATAAATGCGCAGAATCAGATCCGGGAATAAGCAGAAGAATACCAGGATCGGCAATACAAAGATATATCCGATACGGATATGCTGTTTGATAGTTCCCCGTACACAATCCTGTTCGCCTGCACCGATCAGGTTACTTACCAACGAACCGCAGGTGGAAGCAAATGCCATTGCAATCATAAACGGTATCCCCGACACGTTGCGGATGATGTTGGCAATCGCCAATGACCGCTCTCCCAAATGTTCCACAAACAAGAAGAACATGAACCAGGTAGACAAAGAAACGAAATTCTGAATCATTGTCCACACAGAAACATTCAGTATGCGTTTCAGTGTTTTTCCATGGAATTTGGGCAATATGTTCAACGCATATTTCTTGCAGTCAATTTGTTTCCATGTATAGATGATAAAGAAAATCACCGATACCATTTCGGCCAGTGACGAACCGATGGCAGCACCGGCAATTCCCAGTTGCGGGAAACCGAATTTACCGAAGATCAGGATATAGTTGAATACCACGTTCGAAAGCACCATTACGATAGAGTTCAGTGTCAGTGTTTTGGTTTGTGTTGTACCTACAAAGAAGGCGCGGAACATGACCATGACAAAAGAGAAGAAGAACCCATACACACGCCAATGAATATAACTTTCGGCTGCATCGTAAATGTGAGGAGACGAAATGATATTCTTTAAGATATATGGTGAAAATACGATGGAGAATGTGAATAAAATCACTGCCATGGCAAGCAGGAAATAAATGCCCTGATAGAAAATCGGTCCGATTTCCTTGTAGTTCCCTTCTCCGTTGCGGCGGGCGATTAAGATCTGTGCGCCGATGCTGAAGCCGAATGCCATCATGAAGATGGCGAGATAATATACCCCTGCGATAGCAGAAGCACCCAGCTCGATTTCTCCTACACGTCCCAGGAAGGCCGTGTCCGTCATGCCGATCATTTGCTCCATAATCAGACTGATCAGGATAGGGAAGGTGATCGTCCAGATTTGTTTATACGAATATTTAGTTTTCATCTTATTATATTGTTTAGAGAAAGAAAGCCGGGCAACCAAAATAGGGTGTCCGGCTTTCTTAGAATATGATTCAGGAATAATTCCTTATTTTTTATTCTGTCTTTGCTGTTGCAGTAGCTCTTGTTGCTTTTGCATCGCTTCCAGGCGGGCAGCAAATCCGGTCTTTTTCATTTGTTTCGGGTCCTTCTTTTTCGCTTCAAGAATAGCCAGCAATTTAGTTTCGTCGGTCGTTTTACGAAGCAGAATCATAGTACCCACGCTAATCAGCGTTGACACGAAATAGTAATAGTTCAAACCTGACGGATAGTCGTTCAAGACAAACAAGAACATAATCGGCATCAGGTACATCATCCATTTCATAGCCGCCATTTGTGGCTGCGCTCCGGTATCCTGCATAGACATCGTGTACTTCGTGTTCAAGATGTTGGTCACCGTCATCAGCAAGCAGAACAAGCTAAGGTGGTTGCCCAGGAACGGAATATGGAATGGGAATGTGATGATAGCGTCATAAGTAGAAAGGTCGTCCGCCCACAAGAAACTCTGTTGACGCAGCTCGATAGCACTCGGCACGAACATAAACAAAGCCATCAAGATAGGGAACTGCAATAACATCGGCAGACAGCCGCCCATCGGGCTTACCCCGTACTGGCTGTAAAGACCCATCACCTCCTGCTGTTTCTTCATTGCATCTTCCTGCTTCGGATATTTCTTGCTGATTTCGTCAATTTTCGGTTTCAATACACGCATCTTGGCAGAAGACATATATGTTTTCCAGGTAGCCGGATAAACCACGACTTTCACCATGATAGTCAGAATCAACAGTACGATACCCATGCTCAATCCCCAGCCGGACAACCAGTCGAATACGTTGATTGTGATAAACTGGTTAATCCAGCGAATCAACGGCCAGCCCAAGTAAACCAGTCTGTGAAGTTCCCATTTCTCGTCGCGGCCTTTATCCAGCGCTTTCAGCGTCTTAAAGTGGTTCGGACCGAAATAGAAATACATCTCTGTCGGTTCTTTGCCAGTCGGATCAAAGAAAGTATTCATTTCAGCAGAATAATCTTTGATATATCCGCTTCCTTGCTGCTCCATTTTTGACTTTACGGAAACCTTGTCGAAATCCTGTTCAGCAATAAATACAGAAGAGAAGAACTGATTCTTGAAAGCTACCCAGTCGATGCGTCCCGGCAAATTCTGACTGTCATCTTTGGCAGCAGATAAGTTGTCCACATTGTCGCCTGTTACTTTATAAGTCAGTTCCGACAGACGATTCTCATAGGTGAATCCTTTTTCCAGTTGGCGGGCGCGTTGTGACCAGTCGATGTCCACATACTTGGTGCTTGCCAACTTGTTTTCCATGCCTGTCGCTTTGATTTCAAAGTTCATCAGGTAGCTATCCGGTTTCAGCGTATAGATGAAATCGATATAGCTTGCGCTATCCGCAGCCAGACGCATGGTAACACTACTATCCGTCTTGTTTACAGCTTCAAAGAAATAATCTTTGGTCTGGATGGCTCCTGCTTTGTTGTAGAAGTTGAAGTTCATCGAAGCATCGTCACCGTCGAACAACATAATCGGTGTCTTTTTATCCTGTGCCATATAATCCTTCAGCATGGCTGAATAGACACGTCCGCCTTTTGTTGCGAAAGTAATTTCCGCTACATTATTCTGGATGCTGATTTTAGAATCGGTCCCATGCAAGGCATTGAAAAACAAAGCAGAAGAATCGGCAGCCGATGCAACCTCTTTTTGGCTGTTAGCCAGCGCAGCTTCTGTTTTCGCCTTCAACGCTTCCTCCTGCTGCTGTACTACGGCAATAGAGTCATAGTATCTTTTTTGTGCAGCTATCTGTTCCTCGCTTGGACGACTCAAAAAGCTGAATCCTACCAATAATATGCCTATTAGAACGAGACCTGTGATGGTGTTTTTATCCATTCTTATTTTAATTACAAATTATAAAATTACAAACTACCGGTCGTTTACCGCGTATCGTTAGCCTTTTGCCGTTGTTTTTTCGTTTTCGATAGCAGCCTTCACGAATGCCACGAACAACGGATGAGGGTTCAGTACCGTACTGCCATATTCCGGATGGAATTGTGTACCGACAAACCATTTCAAAGCCGGGATTTCAACGATTTCTACCAGATCCGATTCCGGGTTGATACCTACACATTTCATGCCGGCAGCTTCATATCGGTCTTTATAGTCATTATTGAACTCATAGCGATGACGGTGACGTTCCTGAATATGTTCTTGTCCGTAAGCCTGATATGCTTTCGAACCTTTCTGCAATACACATTCGTAAGCACCCAGACGCATCGTACCACCCATGTTGGTGATTGCTTTTTGTTCTTCCATGATATCAATCACGTTGTGCGGAGTCTTTTCATCCATTTCACGTGAGTTGGCATCAGCGTATCCCAGTACGTTGCGTGCAAATTCGATGGCGATGCATTGCATACCCAGACAAATACCGAAAGTCGGAATGTCATGCGTACGTGTATATTTGATAGCGACAAACTTGCCGTCAATACCCCGTTGGCCGAATCCCGGACCGATCATAACACCTGCCATGCCTTTCAAAGCTTCACCTACATTTTCATCTGTCAGTTTCTCACTGTTTACGAAATGAACTTCCACTTTGCGGTCATTGTAAGTACCTGCCTGCGATAAAGCTTCGCGGATAGACTTATAAGCATCCTGCAAATCGTATTTTCCAACTAGTGCAATATTGATCGGTTCTTTTGTCTCTGCAGCGTGACGACGTTCCAGGAATTTACGCCATGGGCCTAATCCTGGAGTTTCTCCTACCGGCAGTCCCATCTTTTCGAGGATAGTGCTGTCCAGTCCTTGCGCCTGCATCAGGATAGGTACTTCGTAAATTGTTTCTGCATCGATAGACTGCACAACGGCTTTATCATCCACATTACAGAATTGTGCCACTTTCTTGCGCAGTCCGTCGCTTAGCGGATGTTCGGCACGCAATACCAGTACATCCGGCTGGATACCCACACTTTGGAGCTCCTTTACAGAATGTTGCGTCGGTTTTGTTTTCAACTCTCCGGCAGCAGCAAGATAAGGAACATAAGTCAAGTGTACACAAAGAGCGTTCTTACCAAGTTCCCATTTCAACTGACGGATACTTTCGAGGTAGGGGAGTGACTCGATGTCACCTACCGTACCACCGATTTCAGTGATTACAAAATCAAACTTGTATTTATTACCAAGCAGTTTTACATTCCGTTTGATCTCGTCTGTGATGTGAGGAATCACTTGGATCGTTTTACCCAAATAGTCTCCACGGCGTTCCTTGTCAATGACGCTCTTGTAGATACGTCCCGTAGTAATGTTGTTCGCCTTTGTCGTTTGTATACCCAGGAATCTCTCATAGTGTCCCAGGTCGAGGTCGGCCTCGTGTCCGTCTACGGTTACATAGCACTCTCCGTGCTCGTATGGATTCAATGTTCCCGGGTCGATGTTGATATACGGGTCAAACTTCTGAATGGTTACATTATAACCTCTTGCTTGCAGCAACTTACCGATGGATGATGAGATGATCCCTTTTCCTAATGAAGAGGCAACACCACCGGTGACGAAAATATACTTTGTTTCTCCCACAGCTATAACTGTTTTAATAATTGTTTACTTAGTAGTAATCTTACGAACTTAAAAAGCGCAAAATTATAAAAAAAAGAGGAAGATTGCAGACTTTCGTCTCTACAATTTTATTAAAAAATGCAATTTTGAAAGAATCCTATGATTTCTGAACAAAATAATGTAGCTTTGCAGCCTAAACCATAGACAAATATGATGAGAATTACTACTTTATGTTCAGCGTTTATCCTGTCAATCTTATCGTTATCGCTTTTTGCGCAGGAACCAGTCGAGACTGCTTCACTTCCGACTGACTCTCTGCAGCCTGCCCCTGAAGTGATTAAACCAGCTAAAACGGTCAAACCTTCGGCAGTTGTGGCAAAGGCCAGAGTTGTGGAAGCTGATACGCTTTCGGCAGAGCTTCAGAAATATTTAATGCTAAAACTTAATCTGTCAGGTCCGACTCCGAAATTGGATACTGTTTCTTATTTATATAATAGGTATGTTGCGCAATTGGATTATTTGAATGATTTGTCTGTGCCGCCACGTTATATTCCGTCCGATCCCGATTATTTTCGTCTGTTTACACCTTTGGCATATTATTATGCTCCGATGGCTCAATACTCGAAGCTGGAATGGAAACCCATGCAATTGGATACCACTCCTCAACTGACGCAAGAGCTTTTGCCATACGATACCCTGGCATTTACCAAAACTCAACGTGCCGAGAAGATAGTCAACAGCGCGTTGATGGATCTTTATTTGGCGCGTCCGGAATTAGTTGTCACTACGGAGGATCGTATTATGAGTCGTGACGTGTTCCGTCATGATGTGAAGCCGAAAATATCTCCCAAAGCAAATGTTATTCATCTGTTTCAACCGGAAAACATGGATGATAATGTAGGAAAGGCTAATATGAAGATTAGTAGGCCTAACTGGTGGGTGACCGGAGGTAACGGATCGTTGCAGATCAGTCAGAACCACCTTTCGGATAACTGGTATAAGGGAGGTGAAAGTAATTTCTCCGGATTAGCGACTTTTCAGGTTTTTGCCAACTATAATGATAATGAAAAAGTCCTGTTTGAGAATCAACTGGAAGCTAAAGTGGGTATGACCTCCACTCCGTCAGATGAATATCATAAATATCTTTTTAACACCGACCAATTCCGCTTATATAATAAATTAGGTTTGAGGGCTTTCAAGAATTGGTACTATACCATTTCTTCCGAGTTTAAGACACAGTTCTTCAACGGTTATAAAGCTAATAGTGAAGAATTGGTTTCGTCTTTCATGTCTCCGGCAGATTTGGCAGTCAGTGTCGGTATGGATTATAAATTGAGTAAGAAGAAATTTAATCTTTCCGTGTTTATGGCGCCGTTGACTTATAACTTGCGTTATATAGGTGATTCTGAAGTGAATGAAACTAAGTTTGGCTTAGACAAAGGAAAATGCTCTAAAAATGACTTCGGTTCCCAGTTGCAATCGACATTCAACTGGACCATCATTTCTGCAGTAACTTTAGAGTCTCGTCTCAATTACCTGACCAACTACCATTGGGCACGTGTAGAATGGGAAAACACATTCAATTTTGTATTAAACCGTTATCTTTCTACCAAGCTCTATATACATACCCGTTTTGATGATAGCTCCAAGCCGACCGAAGGAGATAGCTTCTTCCAGTTGAAAGAATTGCTTAGCTTCGGTATTAATTATAAGTGGTAATTCGTGTTTCGGGAATACTGATTAAAAGATAAGAAAAGACTGTTTAACTATAAAAGTTATTCAGTCTTTTTTTATGTTCATATCTGTTATATGATGTAATCATTCTTACTACATGCTTTAACTGCATATTTTGATTGGTAAAAAGAAAAGAAAGCATCTTTTTCTTGTTTCTTATTTATTATTTTATCTATCTTTGCAGCAGGAATTATTTCATTGCCTAAGTAGCAATGGAAAAAAAGTGGGGTAAAAATATATGATCATTAGCAAAAATGACGATCGAGAAGTTCTGCCAACAGATGTGATTGGCAGAAGCGTAGCGCACTCTAAACGCTGGTTAGTCGCCATTGTGCGCATTTATCATGAGAAAAAAACAAGTGAACGCCTCACTAAAATGGGCGTTGAAAATTTCCTTCCTATTCAACAAGAAGTTCATAAATGGAGTGACCGTCGCAAAGTTGTCGACCGTGTTGTGCTTCCAATGATGATCTTTGTCCACGTTGATCCACAAGAACAAAAAGAAGTTCTGACCTTATCCGCTATCAGTCGTTACATGGTACTTCGTGGGGAGAGTACTCCGGCTGTAATTCCCGACCAACAAATGTTACGATTCAAATTTATGCTCGACTATTCGGAGGAAACGATCTGTATGAGCACATCGCCATTAGCGCCGGGAGAAAAAATAAGGGTCATAAAAGGGCCATTAGCAGGGCTGGAAGGAGAATTGGTAGATATAAATGGGAAATCAAAAGTTGCAGTCCGACTGACAATGTTAGGATGTGCATGTGTAGATATACCGGTAGGATGTGTGGAGCCGGTTTAGCACTATCAATTGAATTAAAAATTCAAATTACTCAATGAAAATGCAAAAATTAATGGGGGCGCTCATCCTCTTATTGATGTTGGGCGCCGCACCTGTGGCTGCTCAAACTATGAGCGATTCTCAAGTATTGGAATATGTCAAAGAGGGGATTAGACAAGGGAAAGAACAAAAACAATTAGCCTCTGAACTTGCACGTAAGGGCGTGACCAAGGAACAAGCTATGCGTGTGAAGCAGCTCTATGAGCAGCAGAACAATGTCAATGCTTCCAACGCTACCGGTACGGATGTCAATGAATCACGCTTACGTGAAGAAATGAAGGAGAACACCTCCGATATGCTGGAAGACCATCCGAGTACTCAAGATCTCGCACGTGGTAATCAGGTTTTCGGAAGAAACATCTTCAATACCCGTAACCTGACTTTTGAACCCAGTGTCAACATCGCCACCCCTTTAAATTACCGTCTCGGTCCCGGTGATGAAGTGATTATCGACATTTGGGGAGCCAGCCAGAACACTATCCGCCAACAGATTTCTCCTGATGGCACTATCAACATCCAGAAAATAGGTCCCGTTAACCTGAACGGCCTGACTATTTCTGAAGCCAATGACTATCTCAAGAAAACATTAAACAAGATATATAATGGTCTTAATAATACGAATGACCCCACTTCTGACATCCGTCTGACTTTGGGTAGCATCCGTACTATTCAGATCAATGTGATGGGTGAAGTAGTCCAACCGGGCACTTACTCTCTTTCTTCCTTTTCTACTGTATTCCATGCACTTTACCGTGCAGGTGGAGTCAGCGACATAGGTAGTCTTCGCAATGTGCAGCTGGTACGTAACGGCAAAAATATCGCCACGATCGACGTCTACCAATTTATCATGAAAGGTAACATTCAGGATGACATTCGTCTGCAGGAAGGTGATGTCGTGATTGTTCCCGCCTATGACGTATTGGTAAAGATCGACGGAAAAGTGAAACGTCCGATGCGTTTCGAAATGAAGAAGGATGAAAACTTATCTACGCTTATCAGTTATGCCGGTGGATTTGACGCCGACGCCTACACCCGTTCCTTGCGTGTCGTGCGTCAGAACGGACAGGAATATGAAGTAAATACGGTCAAAGACCTTGATTATAGTGTTTATAAAATGCGAAACGGTGATGTTGTGACTGCCGAGGCTATCCTTAACCGCTTCACTAATAAGCTTGAAATCCGTGGTGCCGTTTACCGTCCCGGTATCTACCAGCTAAACGGTAAACTGAATACCGTCCGTGAACTGGTGAACGAAGCCCAAGGCTTGACGGGTGATGCTTTCTTGAACCGTGCTGTCCTTTATCGTCAGCGTGAGGATCTTACTACTGAAGTTATCCCTGTTGACATTAAAGCCATCATGGATGGTACTTCCCAAAATATCATCCTGGCGAAAAACGACATTCTTTATATTCCCAGTATTCATGATTTGGAAGATAGGGGAGATGTTGTAATCCACGGCGAAGTAGCCAAACCTGATTCCTATCCTTATGCTGATAATATGACTCTTGAAGACTTGATCATTCAGGCCGGAGGCTTGCGTGAAGCCGCTTC
>NZ_QTNF01000025.1:0-88064 GCF_003603455.1 Bacteroides sp. AM37-9
GGTGAATACACGTTCAAGGGTTCGGAGATAGACCGGAGTTTCAGTTTTTCCAAACTGGACAAATGTTTCGGGTATGCAGGAATGAATGTTGCCGGAAGCCAACGGCAAACAACTTTCGCGCCCGTTCGGGAGCAAGCACTTGCACCGGGCAAGGCTGACAGTCCGTTGATAACTGGTTCGCTCGGTCTGTTTTCCGCTTCTTCTCCCCCAGTGGATGAAGAACCTAATTTTAATTTGAGAAAGAAGAAGAAAAAGAAAAAACAACTTAAACTGTAAAGACATGGAAGATAATTTGATTTTAGAGGGGCTTCTCTCTATGGTTACGGAACTGAAAGAGAAGCAGGAAGCACAGGCAACGCCAGCCAGTCGGGAGGAAACTCTCGAACGGCTGGGAGCAATCGAACAAGCGTTGTCGGAACTGCACAGTAATTCGGCTGTTCCCGAAGAAAAGTTGCGGGTTATTCAAAGCCAACTTGACGACATAAGGAGCAGGATGCAAGGTCAGCAGAAGAACATAGAGGACACCAAGAAAATAACATTGGAAACTTACCGTTGTTTCAAGGTAATGATTGATACTTTGGGCTCTTGCAAGACGGATAAAGAGGAAGCTACGCCCTTACCGTTCTATCAACGGATTTACAACAAGGTCACTTCTTGGATTCGTCCGGGATTGTTTGTTTTTTCGGCAGTGCTGGTCGTCTGTTCCGTTTCCATATTCTTGAATGTCCGTTTGGCTGAACGTATGCAGCAGTTGCAGGACAACGATATGAAATACCGCTATTTGCTGATGCAAGGACAGGCAGACGGGGAAACTTTTGATATGCTGGAAAACAAGTTCAAGTGGCAACGGGATAACGGTTTTATCCGAAGTTTGACCGATTCAGTGATGGATTTTGAATATCGCATCCAAAAGCAGGCAGAAGCACTGGAACGTGCAAGGCTGTTGAATGAGCAAGCCGAACAGCTAAAGAAAGAAGCCGATAAGTTGGGTAAGCCATAAGCAGGGAAAGTCGGAACAGATGAAGTACATTCACCGTTCCGGCTTTTCAGATTCACTTCTTTTTCTTCGTACAGTGTTCTTTCTCGAACTGGCGTAGCGTGGTGACGCTGAACCGTTCTTTAATAAACTCCCGGACATCGGAAGCCTTGTAATACACTTTTCCGCTGATAGTGAAGTAAGGCAGCGCACCGATAGCCCGGTAGCGTTGCAGAGTTTTGATACTTACTTTGAATAATAAACACAAGTCTTGATTATCCAATAGGTTGTCATCTTCGGGTAGTACCTTGTCCGCATTGCGTAGTACCCGTACATCCTTGCAGAGTTCTTCCAGCTTGGCGTACAGCTTCTGCATCCATACGCTGAAATCGTCATTGTCTATATACATGATTGCTTCATTTTTCTGATTATACATTCTTGTCTGTCAATCAATTGATGAAGCAAAGTTCAGAAAATAGGCGCAAAGAAATTACGGGGGAACTAATGGAATCCCCTATAAATAAATCATAAGTCACTGATTATCTATATCCTTTCTTGTCATGTTCCTTTTTGATAAGTTCTACCAATCCATTAAGAAACCCGGTCAGTTTGCCCGGCTTTCGTTTTATCACGTCCTCATGTTTTTGGTAACAGTCGCCTATCTTGATGTTGAACAGCCATTCAAAGGCTTTCGCCAAGTCCACCAAGTAGGCGGGCTTGCCGTTCTGATACACGATGTTTTTGGAGAGGAACAGACCGCTTACCATTTCCATGATGTTGATAAGGGTTGTCTTGTCTGCGAGATAGAGAGGGGAAAGGGGCTGTTTGTTGATACGTTGCTGTAGCTGTTCCGGGTATTTGATGCGCCACTCGATAAGGCGTATTTCAGTGTTCAAAAGTCCTATCGCTTCATCAATTAGATGCAGATGGGGCATTTTTTTCTTGCTCAAACCGTACACGATACGATTTAAGACGGTGCAAACCAAAGGAAAAATAACGTAGTAAAACGTTGTAATCCTGCTCATTGATACTAAAATTGGCTACATGGGTCGCCAATTCTTCGATAGCTTCTGCAAATTCAGATGCAGACACTTTACGTTGTGAGCATTCCGACAATAAGCGGAAAAATCTTTGGTCGAATATTTTTTTCATTGAGTCGATTAAAAATACTATTTGACAGCAATCAAATAGAAATGTTATTGATAATATTTTTAACTTCATATTTTAAAGAATCTGGTCTTATTATAGTTGCACTATCTGCAAAAGACAGATACCAATGTGCAAACTTACTGATTGAAAATGTTAGAAAATGAAGTTCAAACATATCCCCTATCTCTTTCTCAGATGTTAATCCGTAATAATATTTATCATCATTCATTATGGAGGTTTTATTCTTTTCTATTCTTATAACGATTTCATGTAATTTTTCTTTATCGTAAAACTCGCGTATGAATTTTTCCAAAGGAGGATGCTCCCGTGATTGTAATTCATTAAGAATGTGCATTTTTTGAATTCTATCTATCCGAAATGTAAGATAGATTTCTTTGGGAAGATAAAAGCCTATTAGATACCAGTTAGTTCTCGAAAAGAAAATTCCAACAGCTTCAATCTTTCGTTCTGAAACACTTAACGCATTACTTCCCAAATAAGATATTTCAATAATTCTTTTTTGGTATATACTTTGTAAAATAAGTAAAAGAATATCAGGTTTATAGGTCGATGATTTATAAGTATCCAATACAGACATGCACTTTTCCATTGTTTCTAACATATTTTTGTCTGCAAAACGCATGACAGACCTAATCTTTTCTATTCCAGACTTATAATGTTCGTTGCTATTTGAATCAGTTAGTTCATGTACTAATTTCTCTGCAATCAAAAAGGACAAAGCCTCTTTTTGAGTAAACATTAGAGGAGATAATTTGAATCCTTCTGCAAGTGAATAACCAATACCGGGATTTCCTATGATAGGAATGCCTGCCTCTTCCAATGTTCTTATATCTCGATATACAGTGCGAATGCTTATATTAAAACGTTCTGAAATTTGCTGTGCTTTCACTAACGAGTGCGATTGTAACTGAATCAATATAGCAGAAATACGGTCTATTCTATTCATTTTGCATCTTTAATTTGAATATTTGAATCTTCAATAATAACAGCTTGTTTATTACTTATAGGAATAAGCTGCAACTTCTCATTATATAGTTGAACTATCTTTTCACCTTTTTTCTTGAATGGAAAATTTCCATAATGGGGAATCGTATAAAAATCGACCAAATCTAAAGAAGTACAGTCTTTCAATTCAGGAGCCTTTTCTATTGGATCAAAATTCACACTTCTCATATATTCTGCATCGGGAGAGGCTATTATTGCTCCGGCAGATTCCCCAATATACAGTTTACCCAATTTCACTTGTTTAGATATAATTTTATCAACACCTTTTCTTTTTAACTCTTGCAAAAGGAAAAATGTATTTCCACCTGTTATGTAGATATAATCGCATTTATGTAATATAGAAGATATTTCCTCTTTGGGCAGTTGGGTAATCTCGACTTCTTCAACAATCATTCCTGCTTCTTCTAAAGCCTTTTTCCCCTTTTTTACATAGAATCGTATTGGTTCTGTAAGGCTTGCAGTTGGTATAAAAGCTATAATTTTCCCTTGCAAATCTTCTTTGGCACAATCGACAAATAGATTAGCAACATCAGCAAATGATGAGCATAAAAATAATCTTTTCATATTCTATAATATTAAGTTGAATACTTTTTGATACAAAGATAGCGTCTTCTATGACAGCCCTATGTCAGTAAGTCTAAATATTGAAGAGTTTTTTTCATCAAAACAATCCATTATTGAAATTTACCCTATTTGTAATGTGGCTGCGTTCCCTTATGAAAAGAAGAAATAATTTTGTTCCCTTTATGAAAAACAAGTGCTACACAACCTGCCGGGATAGAACGTTGAAAGCCTTGCTTTACATCATCTATCCTTAAAAGCCAATATTGCTTTATATAAGGAGCGAGCAATTTGGTAGGTTGTATTACTTGAATTTTCTCCATTCTGTTTTAATTATCAAACAAAAGTAAGATTTCTTAGATAGATATTAGGTGTAAAAAAGGGACATTCTAATTAAAACATCCAAATATCTGTTACCTAAATCATTCAAAGTTCTCTGCATTGGAAGATATGTCATAGATAAGTTGAAAAAGTTATTATAAACACAAGTTTAGTTTGTGTTTTTGTCTATATATCCAAAACGGACTAAACTAATTTCTATTGACAGCAAATTATATATGCTGGCGAAAAGAAAAACAGTATTCTTCTTTTCGCCAGTTTTGCTTTTATGGTTAGAGAGCTTTTGTTACCTTTGCACATGAAGCCCACCGCAAAGCGATTTCTTCGTTTTTTTTGTTACTATTTTGTTACCCACTATTAGTAATAGGTGGGCTTTTACTTTGATAATCAGAGCTATATTATGCTGTATGTATAATGTGTGGCAGAATATTATCAATTCGTGGCAGTTGTGGAAAAAGAGAAAGAATGAATTGAAAAATCAAGCGTAAGACATTAGACAAAAATCGTATAAATCATTTGCCGTTGGTTGATGATTTGGTGTTGAATGAAAAGTTGCTTCTTGTAGAAATTCATCAGCCACTGGCTGATGAATTCAATTGGGCTGATTTCCTTTCAATCGGTTTTAGTCATCATGCCGAAATAATATTCAAGGCTAAGACTCTGGAAGTAAGGCTGTTTTATATACATGAGTATGTTACTCGCTATTGGAGTAAATACACTTTAAGGGATTACTTACAAGCAGACCTATACAGCCATCGGGGAACTTTGCCTAATAATTTCGCACAAACATTGCCCGATACTAAGCAAGCGCTAAAAGCTATTTGATCATTCAAAGACGAATACTTGCTTGATTTCATCAACGTGGAAGAACTGGGTGAACAGGAGGATTTATGGTAGTCTTAAATGACGTAACTGACTGTATAAAACGGTGGCAGAAGAAATGTAATCAGTCTCAAAGGGTGATTTGGCAAGTATATTGGGAATAAATGTTATTTATTCAAAAAAAGATAGCGATATATCTAAATTATGAAAGTGCTTTTATATTTTATATCAAAAAACAAAAGTACTTTCAGAGCCTGTTTAAATTTTCTTCAATAATAATTTTATCGCTGATATTTTGACCATTTCCTCTGCCGAATCGAATGTTAGTTCATAGTTTCGGCAGAGCCTCCTGTCATTTTCCATCCATGAAAATGTTCTTTCCACAATCCATCTTTTGTGAATAGGTTTGAATCCCTGTTCTTTGTATGCGCTAATAACCACCTGAATTACATAACCGAATTTATTTTTGACGTTCTGAATAAGCTCTCCCCTATATCCTCCGTCTGCTAATATGACTTTTATTCCTGAACAAAGTTCTTTCAATACCCTCATTAGCAGATAAGCAGCCTTACTGTCATGAATATTGGCTACTGTAACCATCACTGCAATAAGGGAGCCATTCTTGTCTACACCAATATGGCGTTTGACGCCTTTCACTTTTTTATTGCCGTCAACTCCGTTCAGAGACTGGTTATTGCCCCATTTAACGCTTTGGCTATCTATATATGCCTACACTGGGTTCCATGTTTTGACTCCGCTCTACCCGGACATGACCACGTAATCTGTCAAGAAGCAAATCGAAAACGTCGAGAGAAGCCCATTTCCGGTAATAGTAATAAACTGATTCCCATTTGGGGAACTCTTTGGGAAGCATACGCCACTGGCAACCCGTTTTTACTAAATAAAATATGGTATTCCAAATCATACGCAAATCATATTTTCGCTTTCTTGTTTGCAGGTTCAGCACTTTTGTTATATATTGCCACTCGCTTTCCGTTAAATCTGTCAGATACATCTTTATTATAAGTTTGCTCACTTCAAATAAAGATATTATTGGGCAGGTACGGAAACCTTCTTAAAATTTTATTTCAACCATTTTTAAACAGGCTCTTAATTGAGATGTTTTTATCTGATTGCAAAAATACGTCTAATTCTCCTTATAAAGTCTTAGTTAAACTTCCTTTAGTCTTAGTTGGAAAAGAAAATTCGGAAAATTCTCAGTAAATTTGCGCATGAAAAAGTTCAAAACCATTATAGGATTTTGAATAAGTGACCAACTCGTCCCTTGGTCAACCGGGTTTCAGTTTTTCTTCTGTTCTTCTCCGACTTCCTGTTGCAGGCGTTGCATTTCCTGCTTCATCTTTTTGATGACCTCTGCATACTCCTTGTCATTGTAGGCGTTATGGTCTTCTTTCGGATCTTTCAGTAAATCGTAGAATTCCCAGGAAGGTTCGGAGACGTAGTCGGAAGAACCGGTCATATTCAGCGGATCACCATATAGATACATGAGTTTGTACCGGTCGGTTCGCACGCCGATGTGTGCCGGACGAATCTTATGTTGGGTCCAGTAGCGATAATAAATGCTTTTTCGCCAGTCTTTGGGTGTTTTCCCCTTTAAGTTGTCGCGGAAGCTCCTGCCTTGAGTGCCTTGAGGGGCATCCACATCGGCAAAGTCGGCCAGTGTAGCTGCGAAATCCACATTCAGAATTAAATCATCCAACCGTTTCCCGGCCGGCAGTTCGCGTGGATACCGAATTACGAAAGGCATACGGGCGGCTTCTTCGTAGAACATGCGTTTGTCATAAAATCCATGTTCGCCCAGGAAATAACCTTGGTCCGCCACGTAAATCACAATTGTGTTGTCGGCAATGCCCATTTCATCAAGTGCGACCAGTAGTTTGCCGATGTTGTCGTCTATGGTGGCTCCACATCTCAGGTAGTCGCGTATCAGTTTTTGATAGGCGGATTTGCGGGCGGCAGTGGGATGCATTCCTTTGGTACTGAAAGGTAGCTCGGGGTAGCGGCACCACCACTTGTCGGGATCTTCCGAGGCTACTTGCCAGTTACGGGCTATGGTTTCCAGTTTCTGTCCCTCGAAGGTCCTGCCGTTCGTTTCGGGACCCCAGTCCAGCAGGTTCTCCGGTTCGGGAAATACGACTCCGTCATACAAATGCCTCATCCGTTCCGGAAAGTCATACGGCTCGTGGGTGGCTTTGAAGTGGCAGCACATCAGGAAAGGCTGCGTCTTGTCCTGTTCTTTCATCCATGCAATGGCTTTTTCGGTGACGATGTCAGTTGAGAAGCCGTGTACACGTTCGCCGAAGTTCCGGTTACCCGGCCAGGGGACATCGCTGTTCTTGAAGGTGGGGTCGCGATATTCGCCCTGGTCGTGGAATACGGAGTAGTAGTCGAACCCTTGCGGTTGCGACTTCAGGTGCCACTTGCCCACCAGCCCTGTGTGGTAGCCGGAAGCTTGCAGTGCAGTGGCTATGGTGGGTAGTGCAGTGTCAAGGGTATCTTCCAGCGTATATACTCCGTTGCGGTGGCTGTATCTGCCGGTCAAGATGGCTGCACGGCTTGGCGTGGAGATGGAGTTGGTGCAGAAACAGTTATCAAGTGTCACGCCTTCCTCCGCCAGGCGGCGGATATTTCGATTTTGAGCATACTCTGCCAGGATTCCTCCATAGATACCCCATGCTTGCGATGTGTGGTCATCACTTAATATGAACAGGATGTTGGGACGTTCGTTTTTTCTTGTCTCCGCTTCCGGGCTGTCGGTGGCAGCCATTCCGGAAGTTGCCATCAGAGGCAGCAGGCCGAGATATAAATATTTTGTATTCATTGATGTTTTTCGCTTTGGTTTAATATTATTTCGCTTACTTCGTTTTTATTCGAAGATATATAAATTTATCAGTTCATCCCAGGTGATTTTATGTCCGTCTTTCCACCATAACGGGGTGTCGATATTACAAAAGTCTTGTTGCTCTTTCAGGCGTTGAATCAACATTTCTTTATATGCGGCGGCTTTTTGGGGCATCGCGTCAGCAAGGTTTGCCATTTCTTTCGGATCCTTCTTCAGGTTGAATAACTGCTCCGTGATTTTACCTTCCACATTGTAGATGATATACTTATAATCATCCTTTACCAGTGCCCGTTGTTGGTTGGAGTATGCCAGGAAGATGTCGTCACGAAGTTTGTCTGTGGTTCCTTCCAACAAAGGTTTTAGAGAAACGCCTGTTACTGAAGCCGGTATTTCGATTCCTACTATGTCGCATAGGGTGGGGTAAAGATCATATAAATAGCATAAGGCATCGGTTTTGAATCCATGTTTTTTACTGCGTGGGTCGATGATTAGCATGGGTACACCCACACTGTGCTCATAGAGGCTTTGTTTGCCCAACAAACCGTTTTGTCCCATTGCCAGGCCGTTGTCCGATGCAAATACAATGACCGTATGCTCTCTTTCGCCCGTGGCGTTCAATGCGTTGAGCACCCGTCCTATCTGTTCGTCTACTTCGCTGACCATTCCGTAATAGAGGGCGAGTTCCTCCTGAAGTTGTTCGCCTGTGCGGGGTGGGGGAAGAATTTGTTCGTCGCGGATAGCCAGTTCGCCATTGTCGAACGGGTGTTGCGGCAGAAAGTTAGTGGGTAGGATGATGTCTTTGGCTTTATATTTCTTTCCGTAGTCCGGCAATTGATTTCGTGGGTCGTGCGGGGAAATGAATGACACGAATGCCATGAAAGGGTTTTGGGCTTTTGCCGCGGTGCTGAGGAACTCGATTGCCGCATCGGCAAACATTTTTGAAGAAAACTCTTCTCCGATGAAAGACGTCTCTTTATATTGGCCTGTTCTATCGTAATGATACAGACGGGGAGAGCAGTGTCCGTTCTTTTCGTAAGGATGCATCCCACCGAAGAAGATGTTCTCTCCTGCGGCAAACGAACGGTTGAAGGAGGCATGGTCTGAATGCCATTTGCCGGTAGCAAATGTCTGATAACCGTTGGCTCGTAATTGTTCGGGAAGTGTCACCATGCATTCGGGTATCTTCATGCCGTCGCTTTGCACTTCAAATACTCCCCTTCCGGTCATCAGCATGGCACGGCTGGGCATTGACAATGCACCGCAAAGGGCACCGTTGGTGTAAGTGCGGGTAAAAGTGACACCTTCAGCTATTAGGCCGTCGATATTTGGAGTGTACACATTTTTATTCCCTAAGGCTGCGATGGCATCACTTTGCATATCATCTACCAGCAGGAACAGGATGTTGGGTTTTTCCGTTTCCGGTTGGCATCCGCTCAAGGCCGTCAGGGCGAGTGAGGCGGATAACAGGGTTTTCATTGTTTTCATGGTCGTTCGTTTTTAACTTCTTAATTAAGCCATTAGTATACTTCTATCTCATCCACAAATAGGAAAGGCGGCATTCCGGCGCCAGAGTGTCCGGGCGGCAAGGCTTCAAAACCGTTTGCGGTTACTTTTACGTAGCGTGCCTGCGCTTCATCGAAGTTGAGCTCCAGTGTCTCCCGGCGCTTTCCTTCCATCCGGGCTTCGGGAGCCGGCCAGGTGCGCGAGGCCACTTCGCTGAACTCCTTTCCGTCAATTGACAGTGCAATCCGCACGCTCTCTATCCCCATGATATAGGAACTCATGTCTGTCAGTGACGAGAGGCAAACTTGCTTCACTGTCTGCACGCTTCCCAAGTCTATTACCGCCTGCAACGGATGAGGATTATAGCCCACCCACAACCCGGTGGTGTGGAAAGCTGTGCTCCGCACGCCGTCTACCAGTATCGTGCCATTGTTTCCATTATACCTATCTGACGGTTTTGTCAACAACTTTATGTCGGCAAAAGTGGCTTTATTGATTCTGACATCTTTCTCCAGCACATCGCTGTGCAGGCCGGACGGAGTGTAGGCAATGGCTTTCAGGCAGGCATCTGTCGAAACGTAAAACGGAACTGTGTATTTGAGGGACTTGGGAGTGGGAGTGCTGCCATCCAGTGTGTAATAAACGTTTGTGCCTTCGAGGGTCTTCAACGTCACTTCCAGTCGTTGTTTTTTCATATCCGGCCGGTATCCTGCTTCTATTTCAAAGAAGTGAGGGGCATATCTGAAACCGTTTTCACGGTACAGGTCGAGCATTACCGGTAGCCGTTCTAGAAAGTCGAGATAATTTTTCCGTCTGCTTCCGCTCCATGTAACTTCGGCGAAGGCGGCCAGTCGGGGCAGCATTTTATAATCCAGCGTTTTGTTGTCAGGTACGTAAGAAGCCCATAGGCAGGCTTCTGCTCCCAGTATTTTTTCTACGTCTTTGTCTGTCATTTCGGGTGTGACGATCTCCGTACTATAAAGTTTCTGCATCAATACAAGTCCTCCGGTTGCCGCGGGCTCGTTTTCCATATTGCTTGACTGATAGTTGTTCAGGTAGAAATGCCCGTTGGATGAGAAAATTACCGGATGATTTTGTTTGACGGCTTTTACGCCACGTCCCAGTCCTCGCCACGACATGATTACGGTTTCGGGGTCTATATTGTCGGAGAGGACTTCGTCCCAGCCAATCATTTTTTTCCCTAACGATTTCAGATAAAGAGCCACTTGCTTGTTGAACTCGCTCTGTAACAAATCTTCCGCAGACTCTTGTTCCGTATCTTTCAGGCTGTATCGGCGGATGATTCTTTGGCAGTCCGGACAGGCTTTCCAGCGGTCTCTCGGCACTTCATCGCCCCCGATGTGCAGATAAGGCGAAGGGAAGAGTGCGGCCACTTCCGCTAATACATCTTCCACAAATTGCCGTGAAAATTCTTTGCCCATGCAGAGTACGTCTTTGTGTACTCCTCCGCGATCCATAGATACCTCGTAAGGGCCACCGGTGCAGCCTAACTGTGGATAGGCGGCAAGAGCGGCTGTGGTGTGTCCGGGTAAGTCTATTTCGGGGATGATGGTGATAGCACGCCCTTTTGCATAGGCAATTACTTCCTTTATTTCCTCTTGTGTGTAGAAACCACCGTAACGTTCGCTGCCGGTGCCTTTCCAAGCGCCTACGCGTGTCAGTTCCGGATATTTCTTTATCTCTATTCTCCAACCCTGGTCGTCTGTGAGGTGCCAGTGGAAATAATTCAAACGGTGCATTGCCAATAGATCGATGAAGCGCTTTACTTGCTCCACCGTGAAGAAGTGGCGGCTTACGTCTAGCATCGCTCCCCGGTAATTCATTTCGGGATAGTCTTCAATTTCGATGGCAGATAGCGTGAAAGGTGCTTTCTTTTGTAACAGTAGAGATTGCTTTAACCATTGTAAAGCATAAAATGCTGCGGAAGCATCTTTGGCTTCAATCACAATGCTGTCCGCATTTACTTTCAGCCTAAACCCTTCGGTGGGCAATGCCGCATTATGTTTCAGGAGGATACAATTCTTCAGGTTCTTTTCTCCTGTACTTTTTTTAAAGGTTATGCCGGTGTGTCTCTCCATTTCGGAGATACATGTTGAGACACTTTCCGGCAATTCGTTTTTTCCTGTCGGATAGATAATTGTGGTACGTTCATCAATTGTGAATGGTTTTCCAGCATGAATTGTTATATCGGCAGGCTGGGGAATTTGCAGATAGGTCGAGGCCGGCTGTTGAGAACAAGCCTGTACTAGTAATCCGATTCCCAGTAGGATAACTCCATGTATGTTTTTTAAGTTTATGGTATTCATTTGTAATCGTTATTTGTTTACCTCAATCTATTCTTCCCGGTTCTCTCCGATTTTTTCCCGGTTGTCCTGTCAGGTCATCTCCCAAGTCCTCCCGGCACTGGTCGGCTATCCGTTGTAGTTTTTCTGCAATCGCGGGATGCTGGCTGATGACATTGACCCGTTCACCCGGATCACGTCTCAGGTCATAGAGTTCACATTCGGTTATTTCTTTTTTACCCAGTTCACCCGGTTGTCCGTCATTGCCTGGCATTTGTGTTTCGTAGGATACATATTTATGGGGGAATACCAGTTTGTAATATCCGTCGGTGATGGCTTGCAATGAGTTCCTGTGATAATACATACACAGTGATTGGCGTATGGGGGCTTTGTTCGTTCCTTTCAATATGGCTGCCATGCTCAGTCCGTCTATCGGTAACTGGGGGTGTGGTGCACCGGTCAGTTCCACCAAGGTGGGCAGGATATCGATATTCGACATCAGGTCGTTGCAGATGCTTCCGGGGGCGATTGTCCCTTTCCAATAGAACAGGCAAGGTACGCGCATACCGCCGTTGAAGGTGGTAGCTTTTGCCTCTCGAAGTCCGCCTGACGAACCTGCATGATTGCCGTAATTGGCCCAAGGTCCATTATCCGAAGTAAGGATGACCAATGTATTTTCTTCTACTTTAGCCTCACGCAAGGCCTGCATGACTTTTCCTACGCTCCAGTCCAGTTCCATCATTACGTCTCCATAAAGTCCCTGCTCGCTTTTTCCCTTGAATTTATCCGATACAGCCAACGGAACGTGAGGCATGGAATGAGCCAGATACAAGAAGAATGGTTTGCCGCTGCCGGTACTTCTCCGGATAAAGTCTACCGCGCGGTTTGTATAGTTGGTGGTTAATTCCGACTGTTCTGTATTGTAGCCTATTACTTCATTGCCTTCAATCAAAGGCAGATCGGGAAATTTATATTGGGGGTGATTAGGCCACATATCATTGGAGTAGGGTAATCCGTAATATTCATCGAAACCATGCTGGAGTGGCAGGAATTTCCTGGCATCTCCCAGATGCCATTTGCCGAAAATGGCTGTGGCATATCCTTTCGTTTTCAAGAGTTCGGCAATAGTTTCTTCCTTGTCGCTTATACCAGTAGGGGAGTTTGGGTTGGGGGCGTAGGCAAAACCTATACGGTTGGGATAGCATCCTGTCATAAGGCCGGCGCGGGATGCACCACTGATGGGTTGTACCGCATAGAAATTGGTCATGGACACTCCTTCGGCCGCCAGTTTGTCGATATGGGGAGTTTGATATCCCACAGCTCCCTTGAAAGAGAAGTCGCCGTTTCCGGCATCGTCCAAATTGATCAGGACGATATTCAATGGTAATTCTTTGTCGGAATGCGCACAGCTGCTTAATAAGGCGCAGCTGCCTAAGAATGCTCCGCTTCTCAATAATATTCTGCTGCTGGACAATACTTTGCAACTCAGCAACATGTTGTCTTTCAACTTTTGAACTGTTTTATATTTCATTGGGTTTAATAGTGTTTTAAGTTTAATTCTTCTTTATTTTTATCCTTATCTGCACATTAAACGAGCCACCGTTTATCTTAGGATTTACATTGTCGATGGAACATGCAGCATAAAGCACTTCGGGGTCTCCTTCTTCATTCAACAGCAGTTGCGGGCGTTCCAGGCGTTTAACTTTCACGGTATCTCCGTTTGCCAGTATCAACTCCTTTTTCATGAACAAGGAATGTTGGGGGAGCTGCCACTTGATGCCGTCGTTCGAACGCATGATGGCCAGGCATGCGTCTCCTTTGGTGAACTTTCCGTTGAAGTCCTTGAATACGGCATAAAAGCACTTGTCACGCTTGTGATACCATACGTAAGGATCTTCTGCTGATAGTTTTCCTTCCACACCTTCCAGATGGAAGACGGGTTCATCCAAAGCTGTAAACGGACCGTCCGGGTGGTCGCTGATGGCAACTCCGTGAATGCCGCGCCAATGCGGGTCGTAGATATTCCCTTTAAAGAATAGCAAGTATTTGCCGTCGGTGGGACGATAGACTACGGCAGGGTTCACCACAATCAGGTTATCCGGCTTCGGCTCTGTACCCTGGGGTGAGGGAGCCAGCACGTTGTCGGGCTTCACCCGCGTGCGCGGCTCAAGCAACGGCTTGTCCGAGTGTGTGAACTTTCCTTTCAGCAGGTCGGGAAACGACTCGAACACGATTACGCCGATTTTCTGGTTCTGCTGTACCCTGTCTCTTTTGGGTAGAGTGTCTGTTTCTGAAAGCACATTGTCATTGCCCGGATCTACTGTTGCCGCATAGTACAGGTAGTATTTGTTGCCAAACTTGCGCACATGCGGATTTGAAGTGCTTTGGGCATCCCACGAGGAAGTGTCAGCGGCAAACCCGTCCTGGTTGTAGAAGAAGCCCAACTGGCGGAAACCACCATCGGGACGTTCAGAAACCGCCAGGCCGAGTTTAGAGCCGAATACCCAGGCGTTGTTGAAGGGATGTACTCCTGTTTCGGGTGCGGAGTAGATCATGTAATACTTTCCATCTTCGGCTTTGCTCACCGAGCCGCCCCAGGTGAAGTGCCCCGGTACTTGCAAGGCGGATGTTCCTTCCACTTCATACCCGCCTTCTATTTGTTTCACCTGTAAGTCTACGGGTTCTGCTTCAAAGATGTATTCGTATGTCGGCTGGTGACCGGTACAGCCCAACAAGCCGAATGCAATGGCAATATATTCTGTTTTCATTCTGTTTCTCATGGTCATGTATGTTTTCTTGTTTATTCGTTACTTTTTAGTTGACAGTCCTGAAGGATAATTAGGACTGTAAAGCAGGGTTTTCTCCCTTTTCTGCAACTGTCCGTCTTTCACCCATTTGTCGCCACGTTCGCTCAGGTGCTCTGCCATTGCGCGGCGCAGTTCATCTGTTTGCTTCCGGTATTTCCTGTTGGTTATCTGATTCACTGTTTCGTGAGGATCTTTCACTAAATCAAACAGTTGTTCTTCACCTGTGCGCAGGAACCATATATATTTTATCTTTCCATCTGTAAGCGCACACCAATAGTTTTCTTCCGAGTAACAGGTGGCATGCTCCATATCTATCCAGCGCCGCCACTGTGGATTTTCTTCTTTTATAAGTTTTAGCATTGAACGGCCGTCCATTGCTTCGGGCGTTTCTCCCCCCGCCGCATCTAAAAATGTGGGCAGAATGTCTCTCAACTCTACCGGATTCTCGATGACTTTTCCTCTGCAGTGTACGCCTTCCACGTCTTTCGGAGTTTTTATAATCATCGGGATGGCTGCAGAACCCTCGTAGGCATAGGTTTTCCGCCATGAATGATGATCTCCCATCATATCCCCGTGGTCTGAAGTGAAGCAGATAATTGTGTTGTCATACATGCCTTTCTCTTTGAGCGCTTTTACGATTCTTCCCACTTGTTCGTCGATAAAAGTGACGGCTGCATAATAATGCTTGCGGGTATTCTTTACATATTCGGTGCTGAATTGGGCAAATGCGGCGGAAGAATCAGCTTTGGGATCGGTGATGTCTTTGCCTATATGCTTGCTCCACTCTCCTTCGGCGGGGGCGGGGATTTCTATGTTTTCGTACATCTCCAGAATCCGTTGCGGAGGATCGTAAGGGCTGTGAGGACGGGCGAATGATATCTTCAAGAATAGCGGCTGTTCACCTTCATAATGCTTGATGGTACTTACGGCCACGTCGCCTGTCCAAACTGTGGGATGTAGGTTCTCGGATAGTTTATAGGTAGAGGCGGCGTGATCGTTCCAACCAATTCCTGTAGCATCGGGATTCTTACCCGGCGCGACGGTCATGAACCATTTTCTGTAGTCGCTGCGGAAATAGGGCGATTCTATCCGTCCGCTTTCGTCGAGGATGGTGGCATGAAAACCGTGCAAGGCGTTTTGAGGGCGCCAGTGCATCTTGCCGATGCCCAGCGTGAGGTAGCCGTGATCACGTAGCATTTGCGGCATCTCGAATTTATAATGTTCCGCCACATTGCCATAACCAAGCATGCCGTGATGCCAGGGCGAAAGTCCGGTCAGCAATCCTGCGCGTGCCGGGGTGCTGCTGGGGGTGGCGGAATAAGCGTTGTTGAATAAAAAGCCGTCTTCTGCCAGGGCGTCTATGTTCGGGGTTATGATTCGGTCGTTTCCCGCACACCCTATCGCGTCTCCACGTTGTTGGTCGGTCATTATGAAGATGATATGCGGCTGTTTCTCTGCCATTGCCTGTTGTGGCAGGCAGAAGGGGACGGCCAGTCCCGATAACCAATAAGTGTGTTTCATGATCTTTTGTTATTTATAAGGATATGGGAGCACCGTATTGTTGTTGAAGAGTTTTCAACTCATCCTTCAATTGGCGGGTTATTTCTTCGGTGCTTTCCCGACCGTACAGGTTGTTCATTTCCGAAGGGTCTTCTTTTAGGTCGTACAATTCCCAGACATCGATATCATTGTAGAAATGTATCAGTTTGTACCGTTCCGTCCGTACGCCGTAATGCCGTTTTACGGCATGTTCCGCCGGGTATTCATAGAAGTGATAGTATAAGGAGTGTCGCCAGTCGTCAGGCGACTCGCCTTTCAGCAGGGGTACTAACGATACGCCTTGCATGTCTTCGGGGACGGACACTCCGGCCAGTTCCAGGAAAGTGGGGGCATAATCAATGTTCTGGACCAACTGGGGGATGTCGCCCCGCTTGTTTAGTCCGCGGGGAAGTCTCATTATTAATGGCGTATGCATGGATTCTTCGTACATGAATCGTTTGTCAAACCATCCGTGCTCGCCCATATAGAATCCTTGGTCGCTGGTGTAGACCACCAGGGTGTTGTCCGACAGGCCTTTTTCGTCCAGATAGTCCAGTACGCGTCCTACGTTGTCGTCCAAGGATTTTATCACCTTGGCATAGTCGCGCATGTAGCGTTGATATTTCCATTCCGCCAGTTCTTTTCCTTGCGGCTTGGTTTTATAGAATTCTTGGATAAGTGGAGAATAAAAGGCATCGTATTGTGCCCGTTCTTCGTCGGTCATACGGCTTATGAACTTTAGATAAGTTGCTTTCAGCCGTGAATCGTCTTTTTCGCTCAGCATTTTTGTGTCGTACATGATATCCATGTGTTTCAGGATGCTCATTTCGGCTGAGGCGGCGGCTGTGCGGTTATGGTAATCGTCGTAAAAGTTTTCGGGAAGTTCAAAAGTCTGGTCTTCGTATTCGGACAGGTATTTCAGTTCCGGCAACCAGTTGCGGTGGGCTGCTTTGTGGTGAATGAACAGGCAGAAAGGCTTGTTCTTGTCTCTCTGCGTCTCCAGCCAGTCGATACTCATATCTGTGATGATATTTGTCAGATAACCTTTCTTTTGTATGGTATCGTTGTCCATGGTGATGAAGTCCGGATTGTAATAGTCTCCTTGTCCTGGTAGAATCTCCCAGAAGGTAAATCCTGTCGGTAAACTTTCGAGATGCCATTTGCCTATCATGGCGGTTTCGTAACCTGCCGCTTTCAGGAGTTTGGGCATAGTTTGTTGTGAAGAGTCGAAGACGCAGGTGGTGTTGTCGGTAAAACCATTGGTATGGCTGTGTTTTCCGGTGAGCATACACGCACGGCTGGGACCGCTTAGCGAATTAGCCACAAAGCTGGAGGTGAAACGAACACCGTCAGCCGCAATACGGTCGAGGTTAGGGGTGTGGATGTGGCGCTTGTCATAACAACTCATCATTTGGGCGGTATGGTCATCAGTCATGATGTAGACGATGTTGTAACGTTCCGCATCTTTTCCTTCTCTTCGGGAAGTATGGTTGCAGGCAGATAAAAAAAATAGAGAATTGAATCCGATAATAGAATACCCCAACTTTATCGTTATATGGTCTGTTAAAATGTTCTTCATATATAAATAGGGTTGTTTCCGGGAAAATAGTTAGGTTTTAGTAACGAGAGCGTTTCATTTCAGGAAACGCTCTCGTTATCTTATAAAAGCTGATTATAATCGATGATATTTGGAATCAGAATCATTCTCCGTCATCTGGAAAACGTACACCAGTCTTCCAGGTTGCTTCTTTCACAAGTTTGCCATCTCTTTGATGACTGGAATAATCTTTGATTATGGTTCCGCTTCCTTCATTACACTTCCAATAAACTTCCAATCCCGGAGTCTGAGGTGAGACAACATACATATTATTCGAGATTTCAGCTTGGCTGCGAGCTACAGACCATACGCGAAGTTCGCTAATACTTCCCTTCAATGTATAGGCAGTATTTACGCTATTTGCAAAGCCTATTTCTTTCATCTCGAAAACTTCTCCCGGAAGAGCATGCGGAGTTGTAAAATCCAGTACCCCATCTACATAGAAACGTATGTTTGTTCCATCGTAAGTTAATGCCAGATGATACCATTTATTAGCCGTAAAGCGTGTAATACTTTGTGGTTTCCCAGAACCTATTTTAGCCTGAAATTGGTTTTTTTCACAGGTAACATCTCCGAAGCGAGTATAAATATTGTTTTTCCCGTCGGCTCCCTTTATAGTCCATTGAGTCACATTGTTTCTGTTAAATGCATCCATGCATAAATTCCACTCTAATGTCCATGATGAAAGCCCTTCTATCATAGGTTCTGGAACAATAGAAATAGCATTACCATTGGCTAAATATGGTACTGTAGTTACTATTATCTGATCTAAAAGTACTATTAAAGAAGATGAAGACAATAGTTTCTCGGCTCCGTTTGCATTGACTATAGCTACGGGGATAGCATATTTTTTGGTTGTGTCGATAGTTTCATCAAAAGGTTTTATTATCAAGTTTGTCGGTGATGAACCGATTTCACCAGCTTTGATTGTTGTCGTACTTTCCGAAAAACTGTAAAATTTTTCCGGCAACAACTGATAATCTGTACCATTTTTTTGATTATATGCTTGCAGTGCCGTTGCATCTGTTCCGTATTCAACGGTTACATCCGTTGTCATCATGGTACCTAAACGGGAAGAGATAACAGTTTTGGCTCCCGTATCGTCAATAGTTACTTTTTTTGATTGGGATTTCTGCGCATCGGTCAGGAATACCCCATTTTCTATCACATCATATTCTGATTGGCAGGCTGCCAAAAGAGCAACCATGAATATTATTCCTATTTTTGCTATATTTTTCATGATTTGTTCAGTTTTTAATTGTTGGGATTGGCCGGATTCATTATTTGAATGGCCTGTCGCATGAACTTATATTCCGGATCGTGTGCATATTCATATTCCATATGGTATGCTCCGCATCCTCCTTTACGTCCTTCTTCGGGATGCCAACCGGCCATGCCCAATAAGGAGGGCATTTTATTACCTTCTTCATCCGTATAGGTTACACCACCATTTTTCCAATAGGACTCAAAATTCTCGGTTACAATGAGACGCTCCGGAGTCAATCCGTGCTTTTTAGCAGCGTCAAACCGGGTTTGCAAAGTGGCAGGTCTGTGGGTCGTGTATGCCTGAGAAATCGCATAATCGACATACGTCCATCCCTCTTCCGTGATGAGAGCTATATTTCCATCTACCATAATTAATTTGTCCGGACCTAAATTTTTGCGCATTTCACGTAATAACATAGTCATGTTATCCTTATTGTAGAAGAGATCACTGCCCGAACATTCGTGGTCAAAATCTATCCCATCATAACCATATTTGAAGATAGAATCGGATAATGCCTTTGCTGCTGCGGGAATATCTTCTGCCTTGTTTTCAAACGGACATACTCCTCCTTTGAATAAGTTGGACATATTGTGAGAGAAAAGCGTGAATGTGATTCTTGTTCCATATACCTCCTGTACGTATCTCATATCATCTATGTGATTTTGAGTTAAGTTATATTTGTCTCCCCATATAGATATGATATCCATACTGTCGGGTGCACTGCGCAATGAACCTCTTGCAGAAGTTGATGTGCCTCCGTTCCAAAAGCCGAACCACCCAAAAGCTATTTGGTGGTCCGTCTTTTTATAAGCTCTTAATTTCCTGTAGTATTCTTCTGATTTGGGAGTTCCATCCAGATTTTGTATTATATTTGCTTCGGGCATGGTCCAGTCATCGCATGCTTGCATAAACAATCCCAAGCCAAATACTAATCCGATAGTTTTCAATATATTTTTCATATGATTTACTTACTTTTAGTTTATTGATTTATTTTCTATATCCCACCATAAACGGGTGCCACCGTTGTCCTGACCACCTAATAATTGAATGGCTTCTTGTATGTTTTGGGGATTTAAAGTGTATTCTGATTTGGCAAATGGCAGTCTGCGTATTTGAATATCCGTATCAACTGTTCCACTGCTATTATTGACTGCTACAGGGAATAATTTAGGATAACCGGTACGGCGGAATTCCGTCCAGGCTTCCTGACCATTTGGGAACGTGGCAATCCATTTCTGGGTGATAATACGTTCAAGCTTCTTGTCCTTGGAATCATTCTCTTTCCAGCCAATGGTTATGTTACTGACAGCACCTATGTTATTGGACGACTTTAGAGGATCTACATAGTTAGCGGCTGTCTTCACTTCATCCGTCATATACTCATTGGCACCACTTGCTCCCCATTCGTTGAAAGAAAGGCGAATACCTTCTTCATAAGCACTTTGAGGAGTAGCACCTCCCATGTTCCATCCTCTTAAAGCACCTTCGGCTTTAAGAAAAGCAACTTCGGCTGCATTTATCCAGATTATTGGAGTGTTACTTTGTATGTTCGGGGAAGAGTATCCTAGCCGCGAGTCTTTATTGCTGTCCAAGTTGAGGCCTGTTCGAAGAGCGAAGTAACCGGATGTCTCATTCAGGGTACCTTGCGTGAACATTTTACTCAAACGTGGGTCTTCATAACCTGTCAGTATAGACCAAATGGAAGCTCCCATACGAATGTCTTTATAATTGGCCCACATTGTGTATAGTTGATTAACTACGTCATTGGCTCCCACCGTTTTCACCCCGGCGTTATCATCATTTGAAGTTATTACCCCTAATGAATGAGATATAGCCTTTTCAGCTTGTTCTTTTGCAACTTCCGGCTTTACGAAAGCTAGACGCATTGCTAGACGCAGACGTAGTGAATTGGCAAATTTCACCCATTTGCTGTAATCGCCTCCATAGACCAAATCGTACTCTGCCATAGGTTTTGAACCGGGATTGTTCACGGTAAACTTGGTCAGGACTTCAGCCGCTTTGTCCAGTTCTTCGAAGAACTTCATATAAACAGTCTCTTGGCTGTCGTATGGAGTGGTCATCGAACCGCTTCCTACCTGGGTGTAAGGCAGAGGCCCCCACATGTCGGTAAAGCGATGCATGGAAGCAATTTTAAGAATCTGTGCCCATTGGTAGATGTGGGAGTTTTCATCGCCATCTACGCTTTTCTTAATTTCGATATAGGCGCCGATAGCCTGGGTATATACTTTTTCGAACGGATTATTCAGCCAATTATCCTGGAAGAAGTAGGTGGCATTGTTCTTATTGCTGTTGAAATTGGTGGGAATGGCCATGTACCCCGAATAGATATCTCCTACCAAGTTTTGCGACAATTGAAACTGATTGTTATGCGTAGAGACCACATTGCGTTGCAATTGAGGGAAGAAAGCTCCGACTTTCACGTTATCTCCTTCCAGTATGTCTTCGGTGGCTTCGTAAGGGGGGACATTATCAAACCATCCGGTGCAGGATGCCAGGGAGATGGCTCCGGCAAAAATCATTCCTTTTCCAATATTTAATATATAGTTCTTCATGATAGTATTATTTTTAGAATTGCATTCTTACACTGAATCCGACATTTCTCAAGCTGGGTTGCATAAAGTAATCCAATCCCTGGAAGTAGGTACCTGTAAATGCGATACTTTCCGGATCGAACGGGGCTTTGTTGTAAATCATCCAAAGATTGCGTCCTATGAGGGAAACTGTCATATTCAATTTGTCATTAAACCATTTCTTCGGTAAGTTATAGCCTAAAGTTAGTTCTTGCAAGCGTACATTGGTAGCACTGTACACATAGTTAGATAACATGCCGGTATCACCTCCGCCAATATATTCATAAAAATACTGTGGGTCGAGTTTACCGAAGTTGACTGTTACGCCACCATTGTCACGTGCGATTGCTGACGCTTCCGATACTCCGTATTTGTCGAGTATAGCCTGAGTGGCTGACATCACTTCTCCACCAATGCGGGCAGTCAGCAAGAAGCCCAGGTTAAAGCCTTTCCAGGAAAGGTTGTTGCGGAAACCTAAGTTAAAATCCGGATTGGCATTACCTACCTTCTGTAAATCTTCTACTGTCTGGAGCTGGTTGGTATCGGGATCTACATAAATAAATCCGGAACCATCTTGGCGCAAACGGCTGGTTACATATATATCGCCCATTGAGCCGCCTTCTTCCAGTATCATCCGATATGTTCCAAACTTGGAAACTTCCAGACTGGGAATGTTGAGTAATTCACCCGTAAGTGGATCCGGGTAATCACGTACCAATTCTTTTATTTCATTACGGTTCATACTGAAAGTAAGCTGTGAGTTCCAGTTCAGGTCCCCGAATTTATTTTCGTAAGATACCATAGCTTCAATACCCCAGTTTGCTATATCACCTGCTTGAATATAGAATGTTGAGTATCCGGAGGAAGCGGAAGCTTTGGCTTCAAATGTCTGATTGTATGTATTTGATTTGTAATAGGTGAAGTCGAGGCCAACATGCCCGTCAAACAATTTGGCATTTGTACCTATTTCAAATGATTTGGTCCGCTCTGGATGCAGTTCTGGTACCGGCATGTGGGTGTTGGTCTCAAATTCTCCACTCGAACTGTAGCCGAAAGTCGGGATTGTGAGATAACGTGAAGGTGCATTACCTACGGAACTATAAGAAGCTCTCATTTTCCAGAATGTCAACCACTTCGGCAACTTCACCATTTCAGTGATTACTCCTGAAAGACCTACAGATGGGTAGAAGAAAGAACTGTTGGGTGTGTTGACCAAAGCCGATGACCAGTCGTTGCGTGCTGTAGCACTCAGGTAAATCATGCTTTTCCATCCCAGTTCCGCACTGGCAAATACCGATTGGGTTTGTTCTTTCCAACCATCCTGTTTGATGCGCGAATTATTTGCCCCCAAATCTACATTATGCAAAGTGAAGAAGTTGGGAATCATGCTTAACTGACCTTCCGCACCTACATAATCCATACTTACGTCCTGGATGCTGGCACCCACATTGGCAGTGAGGTCGAAATCATTGAAACGTTTGTTGATATTGACCAGGAAGTCAGCATACAATTGTTTGTCTACGTCCTTACGGTCGCCATAATATCCTTTGCTTTGAGCAAATTTGGCATCTGTGCTGGCATAAAGTTTTTTTGTATGTCGGGTGTTGGCATTGTCAATGCGTACACGTCCGCTGATATCCATCCAGTCGAACACTTTATATTTCAATCCGGCATTTGCCATATAACGATCCCGATCGTTATTGAACATATTGCGGTTGATGATCCAGTATGGATTCTGCATTGCCATGCCCATTTCACCATAAGGCCAGTGTTGGGTCATCAGCTGACGGCCTTCGTCATAACGTTCGTACATGCGATAGGGGGTGAAGTCTTCACCGCGAGGAAAAAGGTAGAGAGGAACAATCGGGTTAAAGTATTGTCCTTGCGAGAGCATGTTCTGGTCTTTCTGAATCACGTAGCTGAAACCTAAGTCCAATGTCATTCTGTCATTAAAGAAATTGGAGGTATTACGAACTGTAAAGTTATAACGCTGGTATTTATTGTTCGGAATGATACCTTCGGCTGTTGTGGAAGATGCCGATGCGAAAGTCTGGTTCTTTTCATTACCCAGTGAAATGGACAGGGCAGTAGTGGTATTATAACCTGTACGGAAGAAATTCAGAGGATCATAGGAAGAAGGGGTTGCCAATTTGTCTCCCCAGCTCGAAAATTCGCCCGGTTTGTTGCCGTATGTGTTCTGGAAACGCGGAGTTACGAATGGGTTGGAAAAATCCGTGTTATGCGATAATGTTATTTTAGGTTTGCCGGCAGCTCCTTTCTTCGTGGTAATCAGGATTGCACCATTGGCTGCATTACTACCGTAAAGCGCCGCTGCCGCAGGACCTGTCAATACTGACATACTCTCGATGTCTTCCGGGTTAAAGTCGGCAATGCCTTCACCTTTGGGAGCTGCAGTATAAAAACCTTGGTTCTTTTCGACATCGCCTCCATTTGTATTATTCAAAGGAACACCGTCAACTACGTACAACACGTTGTTGCTTTTACTGATAGATTTCACACCGCGCATCACTACTTTGGTAGAACCTCCGATACCCGAAGAACTACTATTAATTTGTAGCCCGGCTACTTTTCCGGTCAGCGAGTTTACAAAGTTCGCGTCTTTTACCGTAGTGATTTCATCAGATTTCACTTCAGTGAGGTTATATCCCAATGCTTTTGACTTACGCTTGATACCTAACGCTGTTACAACAACTTCTTCCAATAGTTCAGCGTCTGCTGACAATTGGATATTATAGATATTATTATCCGTAACTTTTAGCGTTTGTGGGGCATAGCCGATGTATGAGACCTCAATCGCATCTCCCTGATTCACTTCCAGAGTAAAATTTCCGTCTATGTTTGTAATGGCACCTACACCGGGTTTCCCCTTTACAACGATGTTCACGCCAATCAGGGGCATATTTTGATCATCTAATACCTGTCCGGTTATCTTCTTGGATTTTCTTTTCTCTTGTTTAGGCTCTTGTACGATCATGATATGGTCTCCCTGGATTTTATAAGCAAATCCTGTACCTTTCAATATTTGGTCAAGGGCTTTTTCTATTGTCGCGTCAACGACATTCAGTGAAATGGTTTTATCGGCGCCTAATTGTGATTCATTATAGGCAACTGACATTTTAGTCTGTTTTTCAATTTCGGTCAATGCCTCTTTCAAAGAGACTTTTTCTTTTTTAATGGATATTTTTTTCGCATTTTGGGCGAAAACTACTGTCTGTGAGAGCAGCAAACAGCAAAAAAAAGTTATAATTTTAGCTTTTAATCGATATATGTTCATATCTTTGTAAAGTTTTTAGTGTTAAACTCATGATATTAGAATTTTTTCCCTAGTTGTAGTATTATGTAAATACTAAAAGTTAAGATTTCACATCCGGGATGAGGCGGCAACCTTTTCCCGGATATTTTTTTTCATACTTTCTGTTTATTTAAAGGTTAAACAATGTTTCTCTGTTATTGAATGGTATATACATCGTTTTCTACAGTATATTCAAATCCACCGATAACCTCTTTCATAACGGCAAACACTTCCTGAATAGTTGCTTTTTCGGAGAAGCGGAAATTGTATTTGTCGTTGTTGAAGCGGGCTTCGTTATATTGGATTGTAATATTGTATTTTCTCTGCAATGTGATCATCATGTCTTTCACCGTGACGCTTCGGAAAACCAGCATACCTCTCTGCCATGCAGTGACATCCTCCACGTTGGCATCCGTCAGATAGCTTGCGCCTGTATTTTTCAGATAAGAGACTTGCTGACCCGGATGCAGGATGTACTTTTCTCCTTCTATGCCACATACGACCCTTACTTTTCCTTCAAGCAGGGTAGCTACTATTTCATTTTTATCGGAATAGGCAGCTACGTTAAATTCTGTTCCTAAAGCTGTGACTGATAGTGTGTTGGAACGGACTATAAATGGCTTTTCCGGATTAGGCTTTACCTTAAAATTAGCTTCTCCGAGTAGAAAGACCGTGCGGGTATTTCCTGTGAATTTTTCAGGATAGAGTAATAATGTACCTGAATTGGTCTGTACTTTACTTCCGTCCGGCAAGTCGATATACAACATCTCACCGGCACGGGTGTAATTTTCTACCATAGCTATCTCTGAGTATTCGGCTTTGGTCAGAAAGTAGGTGGCAGATACGGACAGAACCAAGAGTGTTACGGCTGCTGCATAGCGCGTGAACTTCAGGTAGTAGCGTTGTCTTTTTTGAGAAGCGGTTACACCCGCTTTGCGATAAACGGCTTTCAATGATTCGTGCATATTCTTGCTCGGACGACCTTCGGTTTCTATCCATAGCTCATGCAATGCCGCCTCTTTTTCATCGGCATGTTCGGGACTTACCAACCATTGGTGCACTTCTTCTCTGGTTGTTTTATCCAAAGAAGAATTTGTGAATATCCGAATGATTTGTCTGATATAATCTTTCATTGTTATTGTTTTTATATAGAAAAGACAACTAGGCAGGAGTAACTACTCAATGGTAAATGGCTTTTTTTGAAATTTTATTTTTTTTTCTTCGCAGCGTCTTCATATTTGTTGATCACTGTCTGCAATGCCTTGAATATTTTCTTTTGTTTTCCGGTCATATTGGGTTTTGTGATAGGTGATTTTTCATAGAAATCGTTTTCTATGTCATAGAATTCTCCGGTCCGGTATAGTTTATATTTCCGGTCGCGTGCAAAGACTGTTGCTTTTTCATCATATACCTGCCGGGGAGCATACCAGCAGTATATCCATTTTCTTGCTTCTGTTTTCTTTCCGTACAGTTGCGGATAGAAGCTTTTACCATCGGTTTCCGGGGTTGTTGGACGATTAATCCCGGCGACATCACACAAAGTCGGCAGAAAGTCAGTGAAGTCTATCAGTTCTTTGTTGACTTTCCCTTTTTCACCTTGCGGGCAAGATACTATCAGTGGTACGTGTGTACCGGAGTCTATGGTTTTTCCTTTGCCACCGGGGTATGGCTTTCCGTTTAGCATGGAGATCACTGGGCTGTCCGTCCCGTTGTCACCGGTGAATATGATCAGTGTGTTATCTCGAAGTTGTAATTCATCCAGCTGCTTTAAGATGCGCCCTACTAACTTGTCGGTATATTCCACCATGTCTGGAAAGTGTACGGCATTTCCTTTATAAGTGGGGGAGCGCATGGGGGACCATTCTTCGGAGTCAGGTGTGGAGACAAAGGGACAATGTGTCAGTGCCATCGGATAATATACAAAGAAAGGCGATTCTTTGTGTCTTTTTATGAAATCCAATACAAAATCGCAAGATATATCAGGACCGAATGTGCCTTGGGGGTATTCGATGGTTTCACCGTTTATATCCATGACGGGGTTGGCATAACGGGTGTCGTGTCCTTGCTCATCCACTGCGCTTGCAGTCTGTTGCCACAGACAGGAAGTGTCGAAACCGAAATGTTTGGGTGAGTCTTTCTCTTTGCCCAGTTGCCATTTGCCGGCAATGCACGTTGCGTATCCTGCATTTTTTAAAATGTTGCCAAAAGTCTCCTCTCCTCTGTCTAGTTTGCCGAAAGCTACATAATTGTGAACATTGTACTTACCCGTCATTAACTGTACTCGACTCGGGGTGCTGAGCGGGTTGGAGTGGCAATGTTCAAACCGTATGCCTTCTTCGGCGAGTTTGTCGATATGCGGGGTCTGATAATTGCCGCCATTGGCTCCAATGCATTCATAGCCAAAGTCATCGGCCATTATTAATACGATGTTCATGCGGTTTTTGGGGGTGGAGGCATGAAGGTAACCACTACTCATACATAGGGTTAACATGGGTAAAAAATACTTTTCCATAATAATTTAAAACGGTTTGTTGTTACTATTTATCTTACTAAATCTTACTTTGCAAATATCCCTTCCCACTTCTGTTTCATTCGTTCTACTGAAGAAGTGCCATATTCTTCTCCTTCAAATGAATTGCGGTAGGCAGACATTTGCTGATGTAAATAGCCAGAGAGTTTTTTAACTTCATCCGGATGAGATGCGCTGATGTCATTTTGTTCGGACGGATCCTGCGGCAGTTTGTACAGTTCAAACTTCCCTTTATTATAATATAATTTATAATCGTAGGTAACAACTGCTCCTTGTGTGCCCGAACAGAAGACAAGAGGCTTTTTCCGCATGGCTTTTTCTGAGGAAAGGAAAGGCAGGAATGATTCTCCGTCCAGTTCGTATAGACCTTGTTGAGATAGCCCGGTCATTTCTAAGATGGTGGGCAGATAATCGGATGTGCTGCAAGGTTGTGTGATATGTCCAGGTAATTTCCCTTTTCCTCCAACCATAAATGCCGGAACTCTGATGCCACCTTCATACAGGGAGCGTTTTTTCCCTTTGAAGATACCGGCTGTTCCGGGAGTGTTCAGCTCGGGACCATTGTCGCTACAGAAGAAAATAACAGTATTTTCATAGATGCCTTTCCGCTTCAGGAAGTTTACCAGGCGTTCTATTTGTTCGTCCATTGCCGTAATGCAGCCGTAGTAATTTCTTTCTTCCAAAGGTAGATCGCTATAGAGCGCAGCATGCTCAGGACCGGCCACGCAAGGCAGATGTGGAGTATGAAACCAGATTGTAGCCAGAAAAGGTTTTCCTTGTTTCAGTGAACGATCGATAAAAGGAAGTGTCCGGTCTATGACAATTCTGCTGTCATCACCCCGAAGTTCTTCCGTAACTTTGTTCCCGTTGATGTCCCAATAGTATGTTCCATACGTTTTCCGTTCTTCATATTCCGGCAGATAATCCCAAAAACGTCCGTTGTTGGATACGGGTGCCGACATCGGATCGAAGGTGGGAACTTTGGATTCCGTCACGAAAGCATCATCGTATCCATGCTCGGATGGCGGATTGAACAGATGTTTATTTTCCGGCTGTCCCCGGTTGGCATCTACTTCTTTGTAGGTAAGCGTACCTAAATGCCATTTACCGAAATGTCCTGTCGTATATCCTTTTTCTTTCAATAACTTGGGCAAAGTTTTCTCTTCCGGACGCAGGATACCTACATTGGGAGCAAACACCCCCATTCGGTAAGCGTTTCTACCGGTCAGGACACTGGCACGGGTAGGTGATGAAAGGGGGGCAGAGGAATAGAATTGATCGAATATCACTCCTTCGGAAGATAGCCTGTCCAGACAAGGAGTTTGGATACGGGTGTTACCGTTGAAGCCTACATCTCCCCATCCCAGGTCGTCGGCCATAATAAGTATTATGTTCGGTTTAGAGGCATCTTGTGCCATGCTTATGTGGAATGTACAAAAAGGAGATAGTAATAACAATAATTGGGAATTTGTTTTCATGATATTATAGGATGATTGAATTTTGGGTAATATGCATCAAGGTGATTTTTCAGCCTTTCGTTTTAATGGCTTCCAGTTCCCTTTTCATTTCCCAGGCTATTTCCGGGTGAGAGATCAATACATTTTGGAGTTGGGTGGTATCATTTTTCAGGTTGTATAATTGTGTGTCAGGCAGCTTTTTGGCTGTTTCTTCAGGTAATGTCCAACCGCCGGAACCTTTGCAGTCAACAAATACCCATTCGTTTTTACGCAGGGCGAAGAAACCGTTTACGGAATGATACACCATTGATTGCCGTTCCTTGCTTTCTTTTTTTGTTTTTTTGCCTGATAGTTCGTGCCAGAAACTGAAACTGTCTTCGGCCGTGTGAGGGGGCAATGTTGTTCCCAGCATGTCGGCAAGTGTAGCGAACAAATCGGTGGAGCATATCAGATGTCCTGAATGGCTTCCGGGTATGATTACATTGGGCCATGTCGCGAGTAGTGGTATTCGGTGCCCACCTTCCCATAGGTCGGACTTGGCACCGTTCCACGCACCGTTTGCCCGATGTCCGGTTTGTGCGATGTCTTCTTCCAGCCACATAGATCCGTTGTCCGAGGTAAATATGACTAATGTGTTGGCTGCCTTTCCGCCACGTTCTACGGCTGTGTATATGCGGCGTACGGTTTCGTCTATCATACAGACAAAGTCGCCGTAAGCTCCGGCAGTGGAGCGTCCTTTGAATTCTTCTCCCGGCAACCATGGGGCGTGGGGGGCTGTCAGTGCGAGATAGAGGAAATAGGGAGTGTCTTGCCTGGAGGCACGGGCTATGTATTCTTCTGACTTTTGGGTGAAGTAGGAGAGGCATTCTTGATGATTGAAGTCGTCTGCCACGTCGCCATGTCGATAGCGGGCACCTCTTACTTTTTTTTCGAGATAGTCTTCCGTATATCCGTTTACGGGAGCTGTCACTTTTCCGTCTTCTATATATATGTATGGGGGCATATCCAGTGATGCGGGCAGGATGCAGCTATAGCCGAAGCCACAGTCTGTGGGACCTCCGCTTATATAAGCGGTGTAATCTACATTGTCCGTGTTCTCTACATTCCACTCGTTGCCGGTAAAGAGGGGTTTCTTGGCATCCTTTTTTACCCAGTCGAGCCCGAGATGCCATTTCCCGATGCAGGCGGTCTGGTAGCCTTGGTTGCTGAGGAATGACGCAATTGTTTCGCGTCCTTTTTCAATCAGGGGGGAAGAATAGCCGGTCAAGACTCCTTTTTTAAGTGAAGAACGAAAAGCGTATCTTCCGGTTAGCGTGCCGTAACGTGTGGGAGTGCTGACTGAAGAGTTGCTATGGGCATCGGTGAACATAATTCCTGCGGATGCCATCGAATCTAATGTTGGAGTGGGAATCTGCGAGTGTGGATTAAATGCATTGATATCGCCATATCCCATGTCGTCTGCCAATATATAGATGATATTCGGTGGAGTAGGTTGCTGCTGGCTGGATTGTGTGTGGCAGGCACTAAGTGAGAAGGCCGCAGGGATTGCGATCAATTGATAAGTGAGTCTCAGAGTTTTCATTACTATTGTTTCTTAGGTTTAAAAGGTGATTACTGCATCGGTGCCTTAACTTATGTCGGTTAAGGAGCAGCGGGATGCGTTTACTTTATAAACACAACTGAAACAGATTGACTACTCAATGGTAAATATGAAAAAAAATAAGTAGAGGACTTCTTTCAGTTCTCCCAACGCTAAATAAATGTGACGCTCTACTGTACGTATTGAGATTCCCAACCGTTCGGCAATTTCTGTGTGGGACATATCTTCTTGTCGGCTCATGAGGAATACTTTTCGCCTTTGCTCGGGCATGCGGTCTATAGTAAGTTTAATGAGTAGTTGCAGTTCTTTGGCATATAGCTGGTCATGGATGTCATCGGTACTATAATAATTGTAGTCTTCGGGTTCGGATTGCTGCTGGTATTTTTGTTCGACGGCTTTATGTTTGAGGAAGTTGAATATGTGGTTTCGTGTCATGGTATATATATAGTTATGCCATGTTTCTTTGTCTTCCCATGTTTCGGGAGTATTCCATAGTTTGGCAAAGACATCTTGAGCAATGTCTTCCGCATCTTCTTCTGATTGCAATATTTTCCAGGCAAAGGCTTTTACCTTTGGGAATATTTCATAGAATATCTGCTCGAATTTTTCTTGTTTATTCATCATCTTTTTGCGCAACTCTATATTTCATGATTAGATTTCATAAGTGGCAAAAATAGGTTTATTTATTTATAGGACAAACTTTATTCCTGAATTTAATGTATAATGATATAAAAAAAACTTAGTTGAGAGAGCTACTTGTGTTGATTCATTTAGAAGTGGATTTTGAGTCGTTTGTTTCTTTATCAGTTTGTTTTCTTGTTAAATGAATTTGTTCCCTCTCTATATTGTAATGATTGGGTGTCGTCAATAGACAGTCGTATTTTTGCACATTCATAATTTTTACAAATTTACAAAAGAATGGAGGTATTGCGAAAACTTTCGGGAGTCTTCACCACACAGAATTACACTAATCTTTTGTAGTAAGGATATGCAAGAACTGTTATCTAATTCACCTCGCCTTCCTAATCAATAATGTTAATGAAGCAAACCCTTTGGATTTTCTTTTTTCTTGCGTTCTAGCATAAGCAGTGTGATGTTACATTTTGAAAAGAGGTAGCATCGACTCCGTACTTGTTACCACCGGACTGCGTATCTGCGGTGTCTCTCCCATGTGTTGTGGCGGTACGTTTCGTATTCCTTCCACAATTGGCTTGACTTCCTACCCATCCTTTTCGGCACTATAGACTGTTGAGTATAACTCATTTTCTCGGCAAGTATTTGTTGTGTTATACCAAGTTTTTACACTCGGGGGCATAACAGTGGAAATCGACTATAAGCATTGCGCATAGTCCCTTTTATCTTGTTCGTTTTTAGTAGTCTGTGGGATGTGTCGCCATCTATATAGATTATTCACTATCACAAAATAATGTTCTTTTGAGTTCTTATTGTTCTATCATAAAGACAGTGTTTCCTTAATTGTTTGTTGCATATTTGTTTTATATCAATTTTTGATATAGATAATATTATTGATTTTCAGTGTATTATTATTTATGAAAAATTTATGATGCTGAAATTGAATTAAAATAATAGTAACTTCAAACACGTATAAGCATGGTAGAAATAGAAGAATACGTCTAGTCCGATGAAGAAGAGATTATAGCACTTGTCCTTCATTGCCAGAACGATGGCACTCGTCCGTTGGTAACGGTAGATGACCAGCCGGAATTACTTCACATCAAAGAAAAGTATATTGATGGCGGAGGGAATTTTTGGGTGGCAAAGGAAAGTGGGAAGGTTGTAGGAACCATCGGTTTAATGAATGCAGGGAATGGAGTGGTTATTTTAAAAAAGTTTTTTGTTTATGAACCTTATAGAAGTTTTCCTCATAATTTGGGTCGGCAGTTATATGCCATTTTCTTAGATTTTGCACAAAAACACAATTTCAGAGAAATAATCCTTGATACACCAAGGAATACAGACAGAGTATATCGGTTTTATGAAAAGGCCGGATTTAGAAAGATATCTCAAGAAAAGTTCCCTATAATTTATGACTATCTTTATAGAGATTCAGATTTTTCATATTAAGACTGAAATGAGCTGAATGGTAATCTTGATAATAAGTTAGCTATATCGCATTAAACTTTCAGTGATAACATTTCCCGTTCTTTCTTTGTCGAACTTTTAACTACAATATCGTAGGAGTTGCTTACAAGCTCTTTGATCTTATCATCAGATACGTCTTGATTGAAATAAACACTGATCCAATATTTCTTATTCATGTGCCATCCCGGTCTTATGCCGGTATATTCAGTTTGCAGTTCTCCGGATTCGTCAGGGTTGCATTTGATACAACAAAAATCGGAAATCTCAATGTTAACGAAACAGAACCATTTGTCCGCTGCATAAAAGCATAGAATGTCACGGCTATATTTGTCGGGCACATTGGGAAACGGCATCTTCTCATGGACTCCCTTAAAAGACAGGCAGTATTCTCTAAATTCTTCGATATTCATTTCACTTTTTTATGTTCGGTTATCTATGCAAAAATAGTTAGAATAAAGGAGTGGATAACCATTTTTCTATGAAAATATTCAGGTGAAATATATTAACTGATTGTTCTTAGAGTAGAAAATAACTATCATAACTCTCATTCTTTTTGCTAACATGTTTATTATCTGATGAATAAGTATGATAGACGCTTTTAAAATCCGGTATCTATCATACTTTCTTTATGAAATATGGGTATCTATCATTCCCGTTTCACTGTTTTTTTTGCTGTTTACTCCTTCTTTGTGTTGGCTCGCACATAAATTTTATGACTGCCGCTTCCAATGGTGTCAAGTACTCCTTCCTTTACCCAACCGTTCAATTCATTCAGCGCTTTGTTCTTTAGTAGTCCCGTCAGTTGCGTATACTCTTTGCGTCGTATCATCGGTCGTTCATCCAGAAACCTCTCCAACCTGCGCCGACGCTCTTCCACCGGAACTTCGGCGGAATGTGCAAATCCCGACTTCGCTTTTTCTACAAATCCGCGAACCTTCTTTCGGAAAGAAGATGATGGACGAAAATTTACATTATCGAAATAAATGGACTGCGCATGTATCTCTTTGGCATCCATCACCGGACGTGCTTTCAGCTTGGCTGAAAAATATCCTAGGTTCCCCAACTGGACGTGATGTCCGCTGACTAAATATTCGGATATTTTATTTTCAATAGCCAGCTGGACTCCTTCAATATCTGCCGGCGTAAAGCTGGAAGCTTGAGCGATCTCTTTTACAATTTGTTGAAAGTCGATGGTCCCGTTCGATACGATGCGGGGGTACAACGGCTGTTCGTCTTCGTCTTCTTTCGAAGACGGTTTTTTGCGAAAATCATACTTTGCGTACATGTCTTTTCTATTATGGGTTAATGTGGCTAAAATACCTTTTAAAAGGCATTTTAATGATTGTTTTGCAGTAAGATAACCTACAATTGCAACCTGGATAATCAACTGGAATCAGTAGCTTTTCTTGGGCACACATTCGTGGGCTGTAGAGCCCACAGATGTAAACTATACAGCCCGCATAGGTGGGCTGTACGGCACACTTATGCGGGCTGAAGTCTTACTGCCTGCAAAGATACATCATCCTGCCTTTATTCGCAAATTTAGTAAGCATTATTTCTATAAAATAAAGTCGTGTGGCGTGGCAAATAAAAGCAGTGAAATTTGTTTGGACGAAGAGCATGTTGTATCTTTGTATGGCTGTAGTGCAGCTTTCCTTTTACTGGAAATAATAATAAAAAAAGATGAAAATAACATTAGTCAGAGACGATGGCAAGGTAAAAACCTTACGGACGTTGAAAATGGAGCTCCTTTTGGAGCAGATGAAAACGGAAGTCAAGGCGCAGCCCGTCTCAAAGATGAGGGAAGTCTTGCGGTATACTCTTCCGGGAAATTCGATTGAAGAGGTGCGTAAAGTTCCCAAAGTGATGCCTGCCGCAGCTTTTGTCCGTAAAGAAGGGGTAATGACCCTGAATGAATATAACGGCATAGTGATGATGGAAGTCAATAACCTTTCGGGGAGGGCGGAAGCCGACGAAATAAAAGAACTGGTCAAAGAGCTTCCGCAAACATACCTTGCTTTTACCGGATCTTCCGGCAAATCAGTAAAGATATGGGTGCGGTTCACCTATCCGGACGACCGCTTGCCGACTTTACGCGAGCAAGCGGAACTTTTTCACGCGCATGCTTATCAGACGGCTGTGAAATATTATCAGCCACAACTGCCTTTTGATATCGAACTGAAAGAACCGTCGCTCGAACAATATTGCAGGCTGACGTATGATCCTGAACTTTATTTCAATCCGAAAGCAATGCCCATTTATATGAAGCAGCCCGTCAGTCTTCCGTCCGAAACGACTTTTATCAAACGAACGCGGGAAACTGATTCTCCTTTGCAGCGAATGGCGCCCGGATATGAAAATTATGAAGCATTGTCGGTGCTTTTCTCCGCTGCATTCAACAGGGCGCTCGAAGAACTGGACGGATACCGGGAAGGAGACGATCTGCAACCGCTACTAGTGTGTTTGGCGGAGCATTGCTTTCGGGCAGGTATCCCCGAAGAAGATACTGTGCGGTGGACAAAGGCGCACTACCGGCTCCCTTCGGACGAGTTACTGATTCGCGAAACTGTGAAAAGTGTCTACCGTTCCGCCAAGGGATTCGGCAAGAAGAGCAGTCTGACGGCCGAACAGCTTTTCGCCATGCAGATGGACGAATTTATGAAGCGCCGTTATGAATTTCGATACAATACGCTGACCACGGAAGTGGAATATCGCGAACGGAATAGTTTTAATTTCTATTTTCGTCCGGTGGACAAGCGGGTGCTGGCGAGTATCACGATGAATGCCATGTATGAAGGGGTGAAAATGTGGGATAGGGACGTAATCCGCTATTTGGATTCTGATCATGTGCCTGTTTATCAGCCTGTGGAGAATTTTTTGTATCATCTGCCTCACTGGGATGGTAAAGACCGGATTTTGGAACTGGCCAACCGTGTTCCCTGTGATAATCCACATTGGGCGCCGTTGTTCCGTCGGTGGTTTTTGAATATGGTTGCCCATTGGAGGGGAATGGATAAGAAACACGCCAACAGTACGTCACCTTTGCTGATTGGTCCACAGGCATATCGGAAATCGACTTTTTGCAGAATGCTTCTTCCTCCTGCTTTACAGGCGTACTATACGGATAGCATTGATTTCAGTCGGAAACGGGACGCGGAGTTGTATCTGAATCGCTTTCTGCTTATCAATATGGATGAATTCGATCAGATTAGTCCTACCCAGCAGGCTTTTCTGAAACATATTCTGCAAAAGCCGGTGGTGAACACACGTCGTCCGAATGCTTCGGCAGTGGAAGAGCTTCGCCGGTATGCATCGTTCATTGCCACGAGCAATCATCGGGACTTGTTGACGGATACTTCCGGTAGCCGTCGTTTCATCGGTATTTACATGACGGGAGCTATAGATGTGTCGCGTCCTATTGATTATGAACAGCTTTATGCACAGGCGTTGGAGTTGCTTTATCACAACGAACGTTATTGGTTTGACTCCGAAGAAGAGGCTATCATGACGGAAAACAACCGGGAGTTTGAACAATCTCCTGCCATCGAACAATTATTTATGGTTTATTATCGTAGGGCGGAAGAAGAGGAAGAAGGAGAATGGCTACTGGCTATTGATATTCTGCGGCGGATTCAGAAAGCAAGTAAAATGACGTTTTCCGCCAGGCAGGCGTCTTATTTCGGACGTATCTTGCAGCGGCTCGGAGTGAAATCTAAACGGAAAACGTATGGTACGTATTATCATGTTGTACCTTTGGAGGTAGAATAGATTTTGTTATTTATTAATTATTTACATCAGATATATAATGCTATGACTAAAAAAGATGCTATAAAAGTATTTGAAGATAAAAAGATCCGTGCTGTTTGGGATGACCAAAAGGAGGAATGGTATTTTTCCATTGTGGATGTGGTAAGCGTGCTAACAGAAAGTGTTGATGGACGCAAGTATTGGAATAAGTTGAAACAGCGTCTCAAAGCAGAAGGCAGTGAGTTGGTGACAAGTTGTCACCAACTGAAATTACCCTCTTCCGACGGTAAGCTGTATAAGACAGATGTAGCTACAACCCAACAGCTTTTCCGTCTAATTCAGTCTATTCCCTCGCCCAAAGCGGAACCCTTTAAAATGTGGATGGCTCAAGTCGCCAAAGAGCGTCTGGATGAAATGCAGGACCCCGAACTGACTATAAATCGGGCGATGATGGAATATAAATCTTTAGGTTACTCGGACAATTGGATTAATCAACGATTGAAATCAATTGAAGTACGGAAGGAACTTACTGACGAATGGAAAAGAAATGGGATGCAAGAGGGCGTTCAGTTTGCTGCATTAACGGATATAATTTATCAGACATGGGCTGAAAAGTCGGCAAAAGAATATAAGCAGTTTAAAGGATTGAAGAAAGAAAATCTCCGTGACAATATGACGAACACTGAACTGATCCTTAATATGCTTGCTGAAACGGCTACTACGGATTTGTCCAAAGAGAGAAACCCATCCGGTTTTGCTGAAAATGCCGAAGTGGCAAAAGATGGGGGAAATGTGGCAAGAGTTGCTCGCAAGCAATTGGAAAGTCAGCTAAAACGCCCTGTTATATCTCCACTTAATGCAAAAAGTGCATTGCAAGTTGGTGATGAACGGGAAAAAAATGAAACTTCAGGAGAGAGCGTGGATTAATCAAGTATGATAGATACCCCGTTTTTGATGGTCTAAGTATGATAGATGCCGGAAATAATAGTTATCTATCATACTTATTCTTTTAATTATAAGTGGTTTATGAAAATGAATGAGAGTATGATACTAGTTTTTTTACTCATAGAGAAGATGTTTTTTTCTAATCTCTTTGTAATCCTGTAACTCCTTTTGCCAACTATTCCGGATAGCCTCTTCCGATTCTCCTTTGAGGATAGCCTTGCGTACGCTGTCAGTTCCCATCAGCAAATCAAACCATCGGGCACGGGAGAAGAAGGCTGCGCTTTCACCGGATAAGCGATAAAAGTTCAAGAAGTAGCGGAGTGTAAATCCGTTCACATCGGTTACATTCCGGAGGTCTTCCCCATAGCAGGTGATACCTTTGTGCATCGGGTTTTTGTCAAAACCGGGTAAGGAGCGGGGAGTAAAAGTGAAACTTCCGTATTTCTTATTAGGTGCGCCTAATACTTGGAAAGGAAAAGTTGTTCCCCGTCCCACGCTGACGCGGGTAGCTTCAAAAGGACAGAGTGAAGCATACAATCGGATAGACTGATCGTTCGGGAGGTTGGGCGACGGTTTGATGGGGAGTGAATAAGGCTCTCCATGTTTCCACCCGGTCATTGGAATTACCTTTAATGAACAAGGATTTTTCTTGTTGGCAATCCATCCTTCCCCGTTTATCATCTGTGCCAGTTCGCCGATGGTACATCCGTGGAGAACCGGAAGAGGTAACATACCGACAAAACTCCGGTAGGCAGGTTTGAGTATCGGACCATCCACATAATCGCACGGATTGGGGCGATCCAGTACAACCATTTCTTTCTTGTTCTCTGCGCAAGCTTCCATCACATAATACATCGTGCTTATATAGGTATAAAAGCGTGCCCCTACATCCTGAATGTCGAATACAATCACATCGACATCTTTTAGTTGGGCAGCTGACGGCTTTTTGTTGTCACCATAAAGCGATACGATAGGAATGCCGGTGCGGGAATCTTTTCCGTCTTTCACCGTTTCACCTGCATCCGCGTTACCGCGGAAACCATGTTCGGGGGCAAATGCTTTGACTACCCGGACGTCTCTCCTTAATAAGGTATCGAGAAGATGAACCCGCTTTGCTCCCACGACAGAAGTGTGGTTGACTACCATTCCGATGCGTTTTCCTTTCAGCAACGGCATATATTGATCCATTTGTTCTGCTCCCGTGACAATTTGACTGCTTACACGCATTGGTGACAACATAATGAATAGAAATATAAGAATGAAGGAAGCTCGAGTTTGCATATCGGTAATTTTTTTTGTAATATTGCACAAAAATATTAATTTCTCATCAAGAGAGCAAAAAATAAAGCACATGAATCCATACGAAATCATTGATAAATATTATCCGGAAAATACGCAGCAGAGACAAATCTTAGTAATTCATAGTCTGGCGGTGTCCGGAAAGGCAATGAAAATGCTGGATGCTCATCCCGAATTGCGTTTAAACCGGAGTTTTGTGAAAGAAGCTGCTCTGTTGCATGATATTGGAATTTTTCAGACCGATGCTCCCACCATTCAGTGCTTTGGCACTCATCCTTATATCGCCCACGGATATTTGGGAGCTGAAATCTTGCGGGCGGAAGGTTTCCCCCAACACGCATTGGTGTGCGAACGCCATACGGGAGCCGGACTCTCGTTGGAAGATATCATTGCCCAGCAGCTCCCCGTTCCTCATCGTGAGATGCTGCCCATTACCCTGGAAGAGCAATTGATTTGCTTTGCGGATAAATTCTTTTCTAAAACCCATCTGGATGAAGAGAAAACTGTGGAAAAAGCGCGGCAAAGTATTGCAAAATATGGTGAAGAAGGCCTAAGCCGCTTTGATAGATGGTGTTCTCTCTTTTTATAGCACTAAAAAATAATTAAATAACGAAGATTCTAACTCATATTTGGTGAAGATTGTGTACTTTTGCCACTTCAAGCGTAAACTATTAGTTAATGGCGCCATTGAAAGCAAAAATACTTATATCATTCATACTGCTGATTGTCTTACTGATGCTTCCCGATGAGGCTACGTCTCAGCGTCGAAGAAGAGGAATGATTGCCTCCAATACCGCACAAACGGATTCCCTTCAGGGAAATGATTCGTTGAAAGCAGATACGGTAACGGTACGCATTGATTCCATCGCACCGGTAAAGAAGAAACAACCACTCGATGCACCGGTTGTTTATGAATCCAACGACTCCACTGTCTTTACTTTGGGAGGAGCCGCTACACTTTATGGTAGCGGAAAAGTGAATTATCAGAACATCGAACTGGCTGCGGAAGTTATTTCGATGAATCTGGATAGTAGTACTGTGCATGCTTATGGTATCAAGGATACTACCGGAGTGGAAAAAGGTAAACCGGTATTTAAAGAAGGTGATACCTCGTATGATACGGAAACAATCCGATATAACTTCAAAACCAAGAAAGCGGGAATTACTGATATCGTCACCCAGCAGGGAGAAGGATATGTGACCGGAAGCAAGGCGAAGAAAGGGGCCAATGATGAAATTTTCATGGAGCATGGGCGTTATACAACCTGCGATCATCACGATCATCCCCACTTCTATATGCAGCTGACGAGAGCTAAGGTGCGCCCTAAAAAGAATGTAGTGACAGGACCTGCCTATCTGGTTGTGGAAGATGTGCCTCTGCCGTTGGCTGTGCCGTTCTTCTTCTTCCCATTCTCCAGCAGTTACTCTTCCGGTTTCATTATGCCGACTTATATGGATGACTCCAGTCGTGGTTTCGGTTTGGCAGAAGGAGGATATTACTTTGCCATGAGTGATATCATGGACTTGAAAATAACGGGAGATATCTTCACGAAAGGTTCATGGAGATTGTCTGGATTGACAAACTATAATAAACGCTATAAATATTCCGGTACGCTGCAAGCGGACTATCAGGTCACCAAGACTGGAGATAAAGGGATGCCGGACTATACAGTTGCTAAGGACTTTAAGGTGGTATGGAACCATCGACAGGATGCTAAAGCCAGTCCGAACACTACATTCTCTGCCAGTGTGAACTTCTCGACCAGTAGTTATGAACGTTCTAATATCAACAACCTTTATAATTCGCAGTTGTTGACTCAAAATACCAAAACATCAAGTATTAGTTATTCTCGTAGTTTTCCCGATATCGGTCTGACCTTATCCGGAACTACCAATATCGCACAGACAATGCGTGACTCTTCTATTGCGGTCACTTTGCCTGACTTGAATATTACGTTGAGCCGTCTGTTTCCGTTCAAGCGCAAGAAAGCGGCAGGAGCCGAACGTTGGTACGAGAAGATTTCCATTGGTTATACGGGACGTCTGACAAACAGTATCCGTACTAAAGATGACCATTTGTTCAAAGCCGGACTAAGCTCATGGGAGAATGCGATGAACCATAACATTCCTATCAGTGCTACTTTTACGCTGTTCAAATATTTGCAGGTCAATCCTTCTGTGAATTATACAGAACGATGGTACACCCGTAAAATCAATCAGCATTATAACGAAGATACTCACAGGCTGGAATCATTGCCGGGCGATTCTCTTAACGGCTTTTATCGTGTATCCAATTACTCGGCTAGTTTGGCTCTAAGTACGAAATTGTATGGTATGTATAAACCGATCTTTGCGAAGAAGAAGGAGATACAGATTCGTCACGTATTCACACCGCAGGTGAGTTTGAGTGGTGCTCCGGGATTTGGCAAGTACTGGGAAGAATATACCGATTATAATGGTAATACACAATATTATTCTCCTTTTACCAATCAGCCTTATGGCGTGCCTTCTCGTGAGGGGTCGGGAACGGTTAGTTTCTCGATAGCTAATAACTTGGAGATGAAGTATTATGACGCAAAGAATGATACAGTCAAGAAAGTTAGCCTTATTGATGATTTGAGTGCCAATATGTCCTATAATATGGCGGCAAAGGAAAGACCGTGGAGTGACTTAAGTATGAACCTCCGTCTGAAACTGACCAAGAATTATACTTTCAATATGAATGCCCAATTCGCTACGTATGCTTATACATTCGATAAAAGCGGTAATGTAGTGACCAGTAACCGTACAGAATGGTCGTATGGTCGTTTTGGGCGTTTCCAAGGATATGGTTCTTCTTTCAACTATACCTTTAATAATGACACATGGAAGAAATGGTTCGGTCCGAAAGAGGAGGATGAAAAAGGAAAAGATAAGAAGTCGGAGGATAGTGACGATGAAGAATCTGACGGAACGGAAGGAGATGGTACTACACCTAAGAAAGTAGAGAAAGCACAGGCAGACCCGGATGGTTATCAGGTGTTTAAGATGCCTTGGTCGTTAAGCCTTAGTTATTCGTTTAATATCCGTGAAGATAGGTCTAAGCCTATTAACCGTTATTCCATGCGATATCCTTATACGTATACGCATAACATCAATGCAAACGGAAATATAAAGATTTCTAATAACTGGTCGCTCTCGTTCAACTCGGGCTATGATTTTCAGGCAAAAGAGATTACGCAGACTTCTTGTACAATCTCCCGTGACTTGCACTGTTTCAACCTGTCCGCCAGTCTTTCTCCTTTCGGACGCTGGAAATATTACAATGTTACCATCCGTGCGAATGCAAGCATCTTGCAAGACTTGAAGTATGAGCAGAGAAGCCAAACGCAAAGTAACATTCAGTGGTACTAGGATAAGTTGAGAGTGGAGAGTTGAGAGTGGAAATTCGGACGTGTAATTGTTTTGCTACAATATAGAAAAAGAAAAATGGCTGCGCTATCATTCGACGAATAGTGCAGCCATTTTTTTACTCTTTACTCTTTACTCTTTATTCTTAACTCTCAACTCTCCATTCTCAACTTCTCCAACTACCATGCGATTTCTGTTTTTCCATGGGTTTTCAGGTAATCGTTTGTACGGCTGAAATGTTTGTTTCCGAAGAAGCCGTTGTAAGCTGAAAGAGGAGAGGGGTGGGCAGAGGTGAGCACCAGATGCTTGTTGCGGTCGATAAACGCCCCTTTCTTTTGAGCGTATGATCCCCATAAGATAAATACCAGGTTTTCTTTTTCTTCTGCCAGGGCACGGATTGCAGCATCGGTAAATGTTTCCCAGCCACGATTCTGATGTGAACCTGCTTGATGGGCACGTACCGTCAGAGTTGCGTTGAGTAATAATACTCCTTGTTCTGCCCAGCGAGTCAGGTTTCCCGTGGTCGGGGCATCTGAACCGATGTCGGCTTTGATTTCTTTGAATATGTTCACTAATGAAGGGGGAAAAGGCACTCCGTCGTTTACAGAGAAACAGAGACCATGTGCTTGTCCCGGTCCATGGTAGGGATCTTGTCCTATAATTACAACTTTCACTTTGTCGAAAGGACAAAGGTTGAAAGCATTGAAGATCAGTTTTCCCGGAGGGAAGATCTGATACTGGCTATATTCGCTTTTGACGAAATCGGTCAGTGTGCGAAAGTAGTCTTTGTCGAATTCGGGTTTTAAATGTGCTTTCCAGCTTTCTTCAATTTGTACGTTCATAGTTTGTTATATAAGGTGTATATCAAGTTCTTCACATTCTTTGCGCATATCTTCGGGCCAGATGCTGGCTTGTATCTCTCCAATGTGAGCTTTGCGAAGGTAGAACATACACAAGCGGGATTGTCCGATACCTCCTCCGATAGATAGTGGAAGGGTGTCATTCATCAATCGCTTGTGGAAATAAAGTTCCAGTCTTTTTTCTTCTTTTTCTTCTTTCAACTGACGTTGCAAGGCTTCTTTGTCAACACGGATTCCCATAGATGATAATTCGATGGAGCGTTGCAGTACATTGTCCCACAGAAGGAGGTCGCCGTTTAGTCCGGGCAAGTCGTTCAATCCTTTGGTTGTGTAGTCGTCATAGTCCGGTGCGCGTCCGTCGTGTTTCTTGCCGTCGCTAAGTTTGCAGCCTATGCCTATGATAAACACAGCTCCGTATTTCTGACAGATGGCATGTTCGCGACATTTGGGTTCCAGATCCGGATAAAGTTGGCGCAATTCTTCTGAATGGATGAAATGTAGCTTTTGTGGCAGGCACGGCTTGATTTGCGGATACATTTCGTATACCATATATTCTGTACGGATCATAGCTGCATAAATACGGTTGACGATCTCTTTCAGGAAGTTTACGTTCCGGTCTTCATTGGTGATGACACGTTCCCAGTCCCACTGGTCTACGTAGAGAGAATGCAGGTTGCCCAGTTCTTCGTCTGAACGGATTGCGTTCATATCCGTATAAATACCATATCCGGGTTCGATATGATAGTCAGCTAAGGTCAACCTTTTCCATTTAGCCAATGAATGAACCACTTCGGCTTGTGCATCGCCCAGATCTTTAATAGGGAAAGAAACGGGTCGTTCTATTCCGTTCAAATCGTCATTGATACCCATTCCTTTCAATACGAAAAGGGGGGCAGTCACACGTCTAAGGCGTAGCTCGGATGACAAGTTTAATTGGAAGAACTCTTTTATTTGCTTGATTCCCAGCTCGGTCTGTTTGAGGTCGAGTAGCGGATTATAGTTCTTAGGTTTTATCAAGTAACTCATAGGTTTGTTAAATGTTAATTGTCGGCAAAGATAGGAATAAAATTGATATATGTAATGGATATTCTCTAAAAGATTGTCAATTTGATAAAGTAAATGCTCTAAAGCATTTCAAAATAACAGTGTCTTAACATGGGGAAGTACCTTAAGAACTATAAAAAAAGAAGAATCATTAGGAAGATGAGAAGATTTTTTATACTTTTGTCCTCGCATTTAGAAAGAATGGCCCCGTAGCTTAGTGAATAGAGCGTCAGATTCCGGTTCTGAAGGTCGTGCGTTTGAATCGCACCGGGGTCACAGATGAATCCCTTGATAATCAGTAGATTATTGAGGGATTTCTTCTTTGTTATACCTTGTAGAACTGGGCTTAAAATGGTGGATTTACTCGTTGTAGTTGATAGTTGTTGGTTAATTGTTGGTGGAAAATATAATACCTAACATGCTGATGTTCAAGGTGACAGTTAGATTTAAAAGAGGTCGATAGCATCCGGATTGGTATAGACATCGTGCTGCATTCCGAATTCATGAATTTGTCCCGTCTCGGTGAATATTTTCACCCGATACGAGAAGCAGGGGGCGACAAGGGGATCGATCTCGAACATTGTATAATCGAAGCAGTAGAGCTTGTGATAAGAACTATGATAACGGTTACATCCACTATTGACCCCGTAATTATAAAAACATTTAGTGTAATTTCTGATTCCTTCCTTTCGAGCCAATTTACGCAACTGACTTTGCACCTCTTTATTATTGCAATAATCCGCATAATCCGATGTATTGTCGAGTGGAACTCCGTTTAATAGAATCTTGCCCTTGAAAAAATTAACCGGAACCTCAGCCGGATCCGGATCGTCATAATCGTACTCTTTTTCTTTCGGCACGTAATCCCAATGCAAATTGAACTGCATCACCTCCTTTTCGGGGGAGACTAAAGCGACAAAGCCGATTTCATCCCAAAAATAGTTGTTATATCCCACATTGCCATCTTTTCCGTAGAGGATTCTATTTTCGGGTCCGAATATTTTAATAAGGGAATCAATGGGGATGCCTATCGAGAATACTTGCCCGTTGTAAGTTGCACATTTTTCTGTAAATACGAACAGATGCTCGGTATTGACCCCTTTGGCTTCGAGTTCTTTTTTCGTATAACCAGAGTTCATGTACCCGTTGTCAGCAACTTCACGATTACCAATTCCGATGCAGCCAACAACAAAAATAACCAATAAGGAAGAGAGAATTATTCTTTTCATAATCACTAATAGCCCAAGTTGGAAATAAGAATTTGCATCTTTAATATACTGCCCGTGGTTGTGGTAATTGCGTTTTTTAATTTTCTATTTATTCCTCTTTCAGATGGGAAGTGCAAATCAGCTGTTTGGCAGCGTTATCCGGGTTGTTGTCATCATAGAAATTCCAGTCTCTTTCCAGTCTTTTGGCTACATCAATTCCTGCTGTATAATAGAGATATTTGTTCTTTGCTACATCAAGAATACCGTAAGTAAGAATATCCTTTTCTTTTCCTTCTTTATCTGTATAGACGCTTTTTACTAGTAATATCTTATATTTTCCATCTTCCCGAACACAGTATTCTTTATTGGCTTCCAACGTATATGTGCCGGAAACATCTGTCACATTGGAGGCGGCAGCGTCCATTTCTACAACAATTTGTTTGGGCTCTCCGGTAGTCGGAGTGTCTTTTGAGTCGTCATTGCAGGCAAACAGCAAAACAACGAATAGTAATTTAAGTAATTTCATCTTTGTATTTTTATTGTTTTTTGATTCTTTTCCTGGTGTGAATGTGTTTAATCAGAATTGTCGATTATGCAAATGTACAACTTTCACATGATATAAAAGCAGTAATAGATAAAATCTTGTGTTCCATATTATTATCCGTAGTTGCATAATTTAGTCTAAAGAGAATGAAAAGTTGTTTTAGATGATTGAAATCTCATAGAAAATGCTAACTTTGTAACGATGAAGAAGTAAAAAAATGATGTTGATATAGTGTATTTATAGCTTTCCGGAAGTAGATATCTGACGATAAATTATATTAATCCCATAAATATAAATTAGAATGGAAGAAGCTAGAAAAAAGAAATGGGCTAGTGTGGCGCTGATTATCGGAGCTATTGGTTTTATCATTATTATGATTTACTTTACAGTTATTTCAAGTCTCAACATGTAAAACAGATCATTATGGCATTGAAAAATTGAAGCTTGGACATTTCGTTTGAATCTGTCCAAGCTTGTTTTTTGTGGTTCTGAATGAGATTGACCGGTAATCTGGCAATGCCTCTTCTTTAGCTTCTTGAAACCTGAAGTCCCTTGTCAGAAAGCGTCATTTCTACAAAACGAGCGCGTGGGTTGGGAGCTTGTTCTGTCAATATCCGTCGGATCTGTCCGGCTGCTTGAGGGTCTTTGGCTACCATATATAAATAACCGCCGCCGCCTGCGCCGGGGAGTTTGTATCCTAGGGTATAATCTTTGATTTTCTCGATAATGGCTGCTACTGCCGGCGGATTGGTTCCGCAATCTAATGCCTGGTTTTGTATCCAGGTTTTGCCGACCAATCGACCGAAACTATCGAAGTTGCTGCGCAGGATAGCTTCACTCATATCCATTGCATGGGCTTTCATCTCGGCTAGCAAACTTAGATGTGGACCGGAATTGAGGAACATGGAACTGACAATTTCCGCCAGAATACTTTTGGCAGTACGGGTAATTCCTGTATAATATAACAGATGGCAGTCGCGGTAGTCAGGATGAACAAAGAGTTGATCGGGCAACCAGCGCACTAATGGATGCTGTTCGAAACCTGCTTCGGATTGTAGTAGTTTAATGCCGGAAAACACACCGCCATATTGATCCTGCCAACCTCCTCCTGTGGTCAGTAGTTGTTCCAATATTAATGTGTAACTGCATATATCATTCTTATCCCAAGCCAGTCCGCAGAAATCATTGATTGCTCCGAGCACGGTGGAGGCCAGAATGGAACTGGTACCTAACCCCGAGCCAGCAGGAATAGCAGCCAACAGGGTAATTTCGATTCCCGAACCGAAGGCTTCCAGCTGTTTGGCTAAAGAAGGATAGGATTCTGTTGAGAATGCCGGCGCGAAACCTGCCAACGTAAGGGCGGCTTTGGGGATGGAAAATGGAGAACCCACTTTTTTGTAATCTTGCAGTTCCTCGTAATTTCGTATCACTTCCATTGCGCCCATATCAATGGAGCGAAGGGTAATATGATATTCTTTGCAGGGTTTAACGTATACTTGCAGCGGCGGTTGGCCGTTCAGTTCGATGGCAAGATTGACAACGCTTCCTCCTGAATAAAGAGAGTAGGGAGGGGTGTCCGTCCATCCTCCTGCCACATCAATGCGTACAGGGCTGCGGCTCCATACAATCTGATCGGAATAAACGTTGAGTGTGGGATGACTTTTACGTTCGTTCATCACTCCTAATAAACCGTCACGAAGCAGTTGGAAGGCTGCCTGTTCTTCTTTTGCGCAATCTTTGTCTTCACGTAGTTTCATGATGCGTGCACGAAGCATCCGGTTGTGTATCCGTAGCATGGGTGCGGCATCTTCTTGCAGGACATCGGGAGTATCCAGGTTGAAACGTACAAATTCGTTTGCGGCATCCAGTAAGTTAAGTTGATAGAATACGCTTTTTTCATAATTAGCCGCCAGTCCTTTCCAGTTCTCTTTACGGAAAGCGTTGCGCTGTTCATAAAGACGTTTGAGGTTGGCGCCTGCCGAGATTTCGTCGGCAGAAACTTTCTCTGCTTTGAGCCAACGTTTTTTCCCTTCTTCCAGTTGGGGTTCCGATGTCATCCAGCGCACTAATATGCCTAAATCTTCAACAGAAGTTACTTTGGGGAAGATAGATGCTGATTGTAAATCATCGGTGCGTCCTTTTATATCCTCCCAGGTAATTCCTCTTTCTTCCATCCAGCGGGTGAAAGGGATATTAAGATAGGTAGTCGTTGATTTGTCTAACGCTCCTTTGAACACATCATCCAATCCATACGGACGTGCAACAAAGTCATTGTCGCCGATGGGGATAATGTCGATGCAGACTCCATCCGGCAGGTTGATGTTCCATTGGTTTTCGGGAACTCCTGTTATTATTTGGCGGGACCCCAGTTTCCAGCCTTTTCCCACATGGCTATTCTCAATCCATAAGTTGGCATTGTCTGCAGAAAGGGAAACTTGTGTGATAGAGTTCTGGATAAAGATAGCCGGATTCGGTTTTACTTTCCGGTGCATGATCCTTCTTTGATCGCGTACCTTGTCTTGTATGGCTAAAGTAGAAGAAATCAGTTCATGGCTTGTGCCATAATGATAGAATTCTCCACCGGGCAAAGGCAATATGGCTACGGATAACTGATTGATTTCTTCATCTTCCGTTTTGGGATGCTCTCCCAAAGCCAAGCCGTAGTCCGAGTATAAGTCATAATAATTAATATCATTGGTTCCTTCTTTTAATGACCGTTTCATCAATACTTCGATGGCGCGGTCACTCAAAATCCAGATACCGATGTCCATCAGGAAAAGATGAGTTTTCGATAATCCTTCCAACTTTTCAAGAGAAGGTTTCTGTAACATGAAGTCGAGAACCTCCGGCTTTTTCCGGTCGGAAACAAATACACCATGATGGGTTGCCAAGGAAGGATTTACCCATAAGCCGTAGCATACTACGTCTGCATTCGGAATATCCTGGAGTGGCTTTTCCGAACGGATATATACATCTCCGCTTGCGATCAGCGTATTCAGACCGGCCGGAGCCTGATTCATAATCCTTTCATAGAGCGGGAGCTGCAATGATAATAGATTCTGTCCGAGTTTTTGTCCTCTTTCCCAACTGAAGATCGGGATCGGAGTCAATATTTTGCCGGAAGGTCCGTAGCTGGGCAGGCGACGGCTTTGTCCGCCTGCATGGAGCAATATTCTTTTTTCATCTCCTATCCAGTTGCCGAAAGATTTTTGTGGCGCGAATGCCTGATGGCAGGCCTGCAATAACCATGTCGTTCCGCCGCCGGAGCCTAGTTTGCTCCCAATGGGGTCTGATGTACAAAACCAATCGGTATGGTTGACTTCTTCCAGTTCGTGGAAGCAATGGATCAAATTGGGTGGTAAGGATAATAACTTTTGCATAGTAGAATCTGCGTTGGCTTAGATGGAATCTAAGTGAATTAAACTCCTGTAAAAATACGATTTATATTCCTTCTTTTCAATGTTTTTCTCCTGTTTTGAAGAATAAATTATCTTTTCAGCTTTTAGGTGTTCTTTTCAAACAGCGTATCCCAATGATCGCTTAGTGCTTGCATGGATGGCAGTAGCAGATCGGCTCCGGCATCCAGCAATACTTGTCCGTCCAAAGGACCTGTATTTACAGCTATTGTAAAGATACCCGCATTGTGTCCGGCTTCCACTCCTAACGGAGCGTTCTCTACTACGATGGCTTCATCAGCTTTAAGTCCGCCTTTTTTCAATGCCATCAGATACGGTTCGGGATTGGGCTTACCATATTTTACATCGAACGCTGTAACCATCAATTCTTTACGAAACATTCCCGGATAGTTGTGTTCCAACCGTTCGAGCAGGGATAGTTGGCCGGAACCAGTGACCACCATCGGAATCAATCCATCCTTTTTCACTTTTTGTAGCAACTCCCATGCACCGGGCATACGTTTTGCTTCAGGATACGAATTGAACAAAACACTTTTCTCCTGATAGATACTTTCTATTTCTTCTTGGGTAGCTTCTCTGCCCAGTTCACGTTGGAAAACAATATTAATAGTGGAGGCTCCTGTCCGTCCTTCGTGCATATATGCTTCTTCGCGACTAAGAGTGAGTCCGTGAGATTTCATTACTGTATGCCAGGCTTCCGAATGATAGGGCATAGAGTCAAAAAGTACGCCGTCCATGTCAAACAGGACGGCTTTCAGTTTCTTTTTCATACTTTGGTACGTTGCAGAATCTTTTTAAGATGATATTTTATTTTTCTATAAGCATTTTCTTCAGATCAGACAGAGGAATAATCACATCGTATTGCTGACCGGATTCCTTGCCGATATATCTGTAAGCTATGCTTTTATTGTTATCTACACAGGTTTTGATGAATATCTGGGTGGCGGGATCGGTCTGACTTGCCAGTGTTGATACAATACCCTCTTTCACTTCTGCTGCGTTTTCTTCAATCTGGCTGATGGGACACAATTCTTCGTCCACACTGCATATATAAACAACCGATTCGCCTATGACCTCGATTTTTTCGACAATGACTTCTTCGCTGGCTTGCATCGGGAATTGCAGGTTCGCCATTTTCAGTTGCGCTTCAAGCTTTGTTTGTCCGCTTTGTGCCGGATCGGCATTTGTATTAATCACTTCTTTCAGTTCTTCGGCGGTAAGTTCGCAAACCGCTTGTTCGCCCGACTTATTCCCTACAAATATCATGTGTAATCCGGAATTGCATTTTGCCATCAACTTGAGCATCTCTTTTACATCTGCTGCCGGATTTTGAAACATCATTGTGATAGATGATTTCATGCTTTCCGGATTGTCTTTCAATATCTTTATATTGGTAATCTCTTCGTTCATGTTCAGCGTGTACACTACGTTATTCCCGTCGTAGATGATGCTGGTGATCGTGCCGACTGCTCCCATGTCTATCGGACACTGTTTGTTGGCTACTCCGATCACTGTCTTGAGTTTGGCTTCCTGGCAACCGGTCATTACGAGCATTAGCAATGATATGCTACATAATAATATGAATCCACTGGATTTCTTTAATAAATTTCCTGTCATTTTATTTGTTCTTTTTAGTTTGATTCGCTTAATCTACAGTTGTATATGAGGCAAAGATAACGATAAAAAACGAGAGATAAGTTAGAACGGGAAGATAGTTTAGTGATTACTTGCCATGTGGTATCTACTGCCAACTCTTGTCGTGTAGACTGTTCGGCACTACTGAATTGCGGCGTATTACTTGTATAATTATTTGTTGTTTAGAAGAATATGTGTATTTTTGTAACGTTATAAACTCGACGATAGCATGAAAAAGAGAGTATTATTGTTGCTACCATTGTTTTTAGGCGCCTGCTCTGATAGTGGGGAAAGTCCTGTTATCAAGATAGAAAAGCTTTATGCAAAGGTTGAATCGGAGGATGAAAGTTCCGGTTCCGGTGAAAAAGACTATGCGAATCAGAGGGACGAATTGCCGGCCTTGAAGGTGGGGGACGAAGTGAAAGCTCTTCTGCTTTTGGATGGAAATGGAGCTGAACTGAAAACCTTTAGACTTCAGAATGATGATGAAGTGGATACTAAACTCATCTTTGAGAAAACAGAAGTATCTACAGAGGGAAATCTGACAGATGTGGAAAAGGGACAGCTTCGTTTTAAGGATGGTGTGTCAAAAGCTAAAATTATGGTGATTGCGACCATCAAACAAGTAGATAAGAACGGCGATGTAAAATTAGAGTTCTATCTTTCTTCCAAAGCCGAATGTGAAGGAGCACAGGAAGAAATCGGTTTGAAGACGAAAGCGGAGGATGATAAGTGAAAATTGACGAGTGGTAGCAACTAGCAAAGTAAGTCGGTAAATTGTAACTAAATAGGGACATTTAGGAATGTCTCCATTTTGGATTTCAATGAATAATGAACGGTGAACAAATCTATGCATATAGCATAGTTGTTCACCGTTCATTGTTTATAGTTTACCGTTTATAAAAACGTTCTTGATTACAGTTTTGCACGGATTGCTTTAGATTCTTCTTCATACCCCGGTTTGTCAAGCAACGCAAACATATTCTTTTTGTATGCTTCCACACCCGGTTGGTTGAATGGATTCACGCCTAGCAAGTAACCGCTGATACCGCAAGCCTTTTCGAAGAAATAGAGCAGACCACCGATGTTGTATTCGCTCAATTCCGGAAGTACGATACGCATATTAGGTACACCACCGTCTACGTGAGCCAACTGTGTTCCCAATTCGGCCATCTTGTTCACTTCGTCCACACGTTTGCCGGCTAAGAAATTCAAGCCGTCCAGATTTGCTTCATCAGAAGGAACTTCCAGTTTGTGGTTAACCTTCTCTACTGAAATCACCGTTTCAAAGATAGAACGTTCGCCTTCCTGAATCCATTGACCCATAGAGTGGAGGTCTGTTGAGAAATCTACCGATGCAGGGAAGATACCTTTATTGTCTTTTCCTTCAGATTCTCCGTAAAGCTGTTTCCACCATTCACTTACATAGTGCAGTTTTGGGCAGAAGTTAACGAGGATTTCGATCTTCTTACCATTTCTGTACAACTCATTGCGGGTAGCAGCGTAGATAGCAGCAGGGTTTTCAGCAAATGCAACGTCCGAACCACATACTTTTTCCATGTCGGCAGCACCGGCAACCAGTTTGTCGATATCAAATCCGGCCACTGCAATAGGCAGCAAACCAACCGGAGTCAGGACAGAGAAACGTCCGCCTACGTTATCGGGGATGATGAATGTTTTGTATCCTTCTTTGTCGGCTGTTACACGGGCAGCACCTTTCTTGGCATCCGTCACAGCAACGATTACTTTCTTTGCAGTTTCTTTGCCACGCTGATCTTCACATTGCTTTTTCAGCAAACGGAAAGCAAGAGCTGTTTCAGTAGTAGTTCCTGATTTGGAGATATTGATGACACCGAATTTCTTGTCTTTCAGATATTCAGTCAGTTCATACAGATAATCTTCGCTGATATTGTGTCCTGCATAGATCATGACAGGAGCTGTTTTCTTTTCCTGCAACCAAGTGAAGCTGTTAGACAAAGCTTCGATGACGGCACGGGCACCCAGATAGCTACCACCGATACCGGCTACGATTACTACTTCACAATTGTCTCTTAATACTTTTGCAGTAGCGTTCAGGTCGGCCAGGTGTTCTTTAGTGATAGAAGAAGGCAAATGCAACCATCCTAAAAAGTCGTTACCTTTGCCTGTACCTTTTTCAAGCATTTCCTGTGCGGCTTTTACTTCAGCTTCGTAAGCAAAAACCTTTTCTTTGGAGATGAATCCAAATGTTTTTTCAATGTTTAAACTAATCATATTTTTTAAGTATTAAGTTTTAAGTATTAAGTATTAGTCATCAAGTATGGATTGTCAAGTATGAGTACCTGCGGGTAATACTTAAATGCCTAATACTTAATACTTAATATTTTTTTATCTAAAAGAGTCAGTCAACAGTTTAATCTCGATCATTGGTGAGATACGTTCGTACAGAATGTTGTACACTGCGTCCAGTATCGGCATATTGACATGATGATGTTTATTGATTTCTTTGATACATTTCGTACCATAGTAACCTTCCGCAATCATTTCCATTTCAATTTGCGCACTCTTAACGGAATACCCTTTACCTATCATCGTTCCGAAAGTTCGGTTGCGACTGAAGTTGGAGTAACCGGTCACCAATAAATCCCCTAGATAAACAGATTCATCCACGTTTCTGTTCAACGGATGCACCGTATTCAAGAAACGGTTCATCTCCTGAATGGCGTTGGAGATCAATACAGCCTGGAAGTTGTCGCCATATTTCAGACCGCTACAGATACCGGCAGCGATGGCATATACGTTTTTGAGTACCGAACTGTATTCGATACCCGCTACGTCATCACTGACAGATGTTTTGATGAAGCTGCTTCCCAGACGACGTGCGAAGATACGTGCTTTGTCTTTGTCAGGGCAGGCGATAGTCAGGTAGGAGAGGCGTTCCAAGGCTACTTCTTCTGCGTGGCAGGGACCTGCAAGGACTGCTATATTTTCTGGTGGTACACCATATTCTTTTGTGAAGTATTCCGATACAATAACGTTGTCATCGGGTACGATTCCTTTGATAGCGGTGATGATAAACTTATCTTTTATCTTGGTTTTCAGTTTTTTCAGATGCGCCTTCAGATAAGGAGAGGGAGTGACGAAGATCAGTGTATCCGATTCTTTCACCACATCGTTGATGTTGGAACTGAACGTGATGCGTCTTGTATCGAATTTCACTCCTGTCAGATAAGCCGGATTGTGCCCTAATCGTTTAAAATCGGCAATGCGGTCGTCTCGCCGCATATACCAATTGATAGAGTCTTCCTGGGCCAGACACATCTTTGCGATGGCTGTAGCCCAACTTCCTCCGCCCATTATCGCTATCTTGCCGGGTAATTTCATTTGTATGGATTTGGATGAAGAACTTATTAAATTTTCTGTATCCACTCAGTTACGTCGTTTACCGACGGATTGGTCAGTTCTAATTTATATTTCTTGTTAATGCCACAGATGTCCTGGTGCAACTTCTGCGGATTGACATCTTTCATGTCAGCTACAGTGTTGTAACCGGCTTTTTGGATCACCGGAACCCAGTCTTCTGCGATTCCCAATTCCATATATTTAGCGGCAGCGTCTTTTTTCACTACTTTTTCCGGGCGCATTTGCGGGAAGAATAATACTTCCTGAATAGTGGTCTGTCCGGTCATTAACATTACCAGGCGGTCGATACCGATACCGATACCCGATGTAGGAGGCATACCATATTGTAAAGCACGCAAGAAGTCCTGATCGATAATCATCGCTTCATCGTCTCCCTTGTCGGCCAAACGCATCTGCTCTTTGAAACGTTCTTCCTGATCCAACGGGTCATTCAATTCCGAGTAAGCATTAGCCAGCTCTTTACCGTTCACCATTAACTCGAAACGTTCGGTCAGTCCCGGTTTAGAACGATGCATCTTGGTCAGCGGAGACATTTCAACCGGATAATCGGTGATGAAAGTCGGCTGGATATACGTACCTTCGCAGAATTCTCCGAAGATTTCATCAATCAGCTTGCCTTTACCCATTGTCTCGTCGATTTCCTCCATTTTCAGTTCCTTGCAAACTTGGCGGATTTCTTCTTCGCTCTTGCCGTTCAGGTCGTATCCTGTCTTTTCTTTGATAGCATCCAGGATAGGCAGGCGGCGGTAAGGAGCTTTGAAACTGATAGTTTTTCCGTCAACAACGCTTTCCGTACAGCCGTTTACAGCGATACAGATACGTTCCAGCAGTTTTTCGGTGAAATTCATCATCCAGTTGTAATCCTTGTACTGAACATAAAGTTCCATACAGGTAAATTCCGGATTGTGAGTTTTATCCATGCCCTCGTTACGGAAGTTCTTACCTATTTCATATACACCTTCAAAACCACCTACGATCAGTCGTTTCAGATAAAGCTCTGTTGCGATACGTAGGTAAAGGTCTATATCCAATGAGTTATGGTGAGTGATGAACGGGCGTGCACTGGCTCCACCGGCAATAGATTGCAGGATAGGAGTTTCCACTTCCGTGTAACCAGCCTCATCCAAAACGTTGCGCAATGTTTTCACTACAGTGGCGCGTTTCAGGAATGTTTCTTTGATACCGTCATTTACTACCAGGTCAACATAGCGTTGGCGATAACGGAGTTCGGGATCTTCAAAAGAGTCGTAAGCTACTCCGTCTTTGTATTTAACGATTGGCAACGGTTTGATAGACTTTGCAAGTACAGTCAGTTTCTTTGCATGGATACTGATTTCACCCATTTGTGTGCGGAACACGAAACCTTCGATACCGATAAAGTCACCTAAGTCGAGCAGGCGTTTAAATACAGCGTTGTACAGTTCTTTGTCTTCTCCCGGACAGATATCATCACGGGTGATGTACACCTGGATGCGACCTTTAGAGTCCTGCAATTCAACGAAAGAGGCTTTACCCATCACGCGGCGGCTCATGATACGGCCGGCTACGGAAACCTGCCGTGGCTCTTCGTCGTCTTTAAATTCAGCTTTAATATCTGTAGAGAAAGCATTGGTTACATACTCTGCTGCAGGGTATGGATCAATACCCATTGCACGAAGCTCATTCAGACTGTTACGTCGAATAATTTCCTGTTCACTTAGTTCTAATATATTCATCTCGTTACGTATTAACTCAATTTTGTGGGCAAAAATACGAAACTTTTCTCATATATCCTGTAATCCGTCTCTTTTTTGTATCTTTGCACCCTCAAACTAATAGGTATGACAGGACAAAAGACACCCACTGCGTTGGGTACGGAAAAGATTGGAAAGCTTTTAATGCAGTATGCCATTCCGGCAATTATCGCCATGACGGCGTCTTCTCTTTATAATATGGTAGATAGTATTTTCATTGGTCATGGAGTAGGGGCGATGGCTATCTCCGGGTTGGCATTAACCTTTCCGCTAATGAATCTTGCCGCGGCTTTTGGCTCTCTGGTAGGGGTAGGTGCGGCTACATTGATTTCTGTGAAGTTGGGCCAGAAAGATTATGATACCGCACAGCGGGTTTTGGGAAATGTGTTTGTATTAAACCTTATTATAGGTATCTCTTTTACGCTGGTCGTTCTGCCTTTTCTTGATCCGATACTTTATTTTTTCGGCGGAAGTGATGAGACTGTCAAATATGCCCGCGAATTTATGCAGGTTATTCTGCTGGGAAATGTGGTAACTCATTTATATTTGGGGCTGAATGCAGTGCTTCGTGCCTCGGGACATCCGCAGAAAGCGATGGTGGCAACCATCACGACCGTGTTAATCAATGTATTACTTGCACCTTTGTTTATTTTTGTATTCGACTGGGGAATTCGCGGGGCGGCCACAGCTACGGTTTGTGCGCAGTTGATCGCTTTGGTCTGGCAGCTTCATCTGTTCTGTCGCAAAGACGAACTGATACGATTGAAAAAAGGTATTTTCCGTTTGAAACGGAAGATCGTGTTGGATTCATTGGCTATCGGTATGTCTCCCTTCCTGATGAATATGGCGTCTTGCTTTATTGTGATTCTGATTAATCAGGGATTAAAAGAGCATGGAGGTGATTTGGCGATCGGTGCATTCGGTATTGTTAATCGTATTGTTTTTGTCTTTATTATGATTGTATTGGGACTGAACCAGGGGATGCAGCCCATTGCGGGATATAATTTTGGTGCGAAGCTCTATCCTCGTGTGACGGAAGTACTGAAAGTAACCATTTATTGTGCAACTGTAGTGACAACGATTGGTTTCCTGATAGGTATGTTCATTCCGGAAATCGTATCTTCCATTTTTACTTCGGACGCAGAATTAATCAGTATTGCGTCTAAGGGATTTCGTGTAGTGGTGTTCTTCTATCCGATTGTAGGTTTCCAGATGGTAGCTTCCAATTTCTTCCAGAGTATCGGAATGGCAAGTAAAGCCATTTTCTTGTCGCTGACCCGACAGATGTTATTCTTAGTGCCCTGTTTATTGATTCTACCTCATTATTATGGACAAATGGGTGTTTGGGCCAGTATGCCTGTGGCAGATTTGGCGGCTAGTCTTATATCCGGAGGTATGTTGTGGTGGCAGTTCCGGCAGTTTAAGAAAGTTACTGTTTGATAAGTTTGTTCCGATATTCTTTAGGAGATATGCCGACATACTGCTTGAAATATTTCCCGAAGAATGATTGTGTGGGGAAGTTGAGCTTGGTCGCTATTTCCTTAATACTTAAATCGGTATTATCGAGCAGATATTTGGCTTCTGTAATGACATTCTGTATAATCCACTGCAAAGCACTACTCCCTGATTTCTCCTTGATGACAGAAGAAAAATATCGGGCGGACAGACATTGCTTGTTTGCATAGAAAGTAACATCCCGTTCCTGATGATAATATCGATAGAGGGTAATCATGAAATTTTGGAAAATCTTATCCTTTTTGTCCTGTGGTAGTGGTGTTTGCGGTTCGTTGTTGAAATAGATGTTTAATAACTCATAGCATATCACTTGTCCCCAGGATTTGATTAATTCAGAAATTAAATGTTGTTTCTGTCGGGAACTGTTACAGATATTCTCCCTATTAATTCGTTTTTCTACAGATTTGAGCAAGTTCTCTACAAATGTATATTGCTCTTCGGAAAGCGACAGACAGGGATTTTCCCGCAAATAAAGCAAGTTTTCCGAGTTGGCTACTTTGTTTACTATCGGTATGACATAATCCAGATCGACCTCTATCATGATTCCTTTCAGGTCTGCGCTTCTTTGGCGTATCTGTAGAAGGTTGGCTGCAGTATATATGAAAAGATTCCTTTTGTTAATCTGATATGGTCTACCTCCCAGCAGGATTTCCGCCTGTCCTTTCTGGCAGAGGAAAAGTCCGCATTGGTTGAATTCGGAAATAATGCATCCTTCTTTCATGGAAGTATCTTCCGGAGATATTATAACATACTTGAATGGCATCAGTGGTTCCATATTCCTTTTCGTTGAAATGAATTTCCTTACAAAGTAACAAACAAATAAATACAAATAGCAAACTATTTCGGCTTTTTATCTTAGCTAACGTACAAATAGAACAATGTTTCGTCTAAATCAACCTTTCTCCTCATGTTTGCTTGGGATACTTTTGTGACAACTAACTAATAAGTGAAAATATGAGACGATTAGACTTCTTATTAACAGGATTTTTAGCAGTTCTATTGACTTCGTGTGGGCAACGTGTACAAAACACAGACAGTAAGCCGGCAGTGAAGATTGATACCGTACTTTCTGCCGACAGACAAATAGCTTTGCAGTTTCCGGGACGGGTGAAAGCGGCACAGGACATAAGTCTGTCTTTCCGGGTGAGTGGTACTATTCAGTATATGCATGTAAATGACGGTGCCTATGTGCGTAAAGGGCAATTACTGGCAGAATTAGATCCGACAGACTATCAGATTCAGCTGGATGCGGCAGAAGCAGAATATCAAAGTGTGAAAGCGGAGGCGGAACGGGTGATGGCACTTTATAAGGAAAATGTGACAACACCGGATGCTAACGATAAGGCCGTGTACGGATTGAGACAGATTACCGCCAAATATAACCATGCTAAAGATCAGTTGGCATACACCCGTTTGTATGCTCCTTTTAGCGGATATGTGCAGAAACGTCTTTTTGATTCCCATGAGACGGTAGCTGCCGGTATGCCCGTCGTTTCCATCATCAGTGAGGGAAGCCCGGAGGTAGAGATTAATCTTCCGGCAGTGGAATATATTCGTCGACAGCAGTTTACCCGCTATTATTGTACATTCGATATTTATCCTCATCAAAGATATGCTTTGGAACTGATTAGTGTCACCCCTAAGGCAAATGCCAATCAGTTGTACACCATGCGGCTTCAACTGAAGAAAGAAGATAAACAGGCAGTTCCATCGCCCGGCATGAATACAATGGTAACTATCGAATGTAGTGAAGGAGATGTGCGTAACCTGTCGGTTCCCGGTGGAGCGATTCTTCGTGAGAACGGGCGTACGAGTATCTTTCTTTATGATGCTTCCAGTCACGCTATTCGCCGTTGTGATGTGACAGTAACCCGTCTGCTTAGTGACGGCAGATGTCTGATTACTTCAGGAGAAGTGAATCCCGGTGACTTGGTTGTCGCTTCGGGGGTACATCATGTAAAAGAGGGAGAACAGGTGGAGCCGCTTCTTCCGGCTACTGAAACCAATGTGGGAGGACTGCTATGATTGATATTAGTAAATGGGCATTTGAGAACAAGAAGTTGATCTACTTCCTGATTGCCGTACTGATTGTAGGAGGAGCTTATTCCAGTTATGAAATGAGTAAACTGGAGGATCCCGAAATAACGGTAAAGCTCGCTATGGTAGTCACTACCTATCCCGGTGCGTCTGCACATCAGGTAGAGTTGGAAGTGACGGATGTGCTGGAGAAAAATATCCGCTCCATGGGGAATATAGATAATGTGGAAAGTTATTCCTACAATGATCTCTCTTTGATTCAGGTAGAACTGAAAACGACTGTCAAAGAGACGGATGTAGAGCAATGCTGGGATTTGTTGCGTCGTAAGGTGGCGAACGCACAGGCAGAACTTCCCGAAGGTGCCAGTCCTTCTATTGTAAAAGATGATTTTGGAAATGTTTACGGAATGTTTTTCGCTTTGACGGGTGACGGACTTTCCGACAGGGAACTGTCTGATTATTCAGAACTGGTGAAACGTGAAGTCAGTGAATTGGATGGGGTGGAGCGCGTTGACTTATACGGTAAACGTCCCGAATGTATTAACATCTCTCTCCTGCAAGACCGGATGGCCAACTTGGGTGTGAAACCCGCCGAAGTGCTAGCTACATTGAACGGACAGAACCAAACTACTTATACTGGTTATTATGATAATGGCGATAATCGTATCCGGGTGACAGTCAGTGATAAGTTTAAGACGGTGGAGGACATCGGTCGTATGCTGATTCAGGGACATGATGCCGATCAGTTGCGGTTGAGTGACATTGCCCGTATTGAGAAAGATTATGAAGACCCTACCCGCAACGAATTGTTTTATGACCGCCAGCGTGCGATAGGAATCATGGTGGCTGCTTCTCCGGATGCCGACATTATTAAAGTGGGGCATCGAGTGGAAAAGAAACTGGAGCAACTAAAGGCTGAACGCCTTCCGGCAGGAGTAGAGTGTCATAAGGTTTTCTATCAGCCGGAACGCGTAGGCACTTCGTTAGGGACGTTCATTCTTAATCTGATAGAATCTGTGATTATCGTAGTCGTTATCCTGATGATTGCTATGGGATTCAAGAGCGGGGTGATTATCGGTATCAGCCTGGTAGTGACGGTATTCGGTTCCTTCCTGTTCCTTTATTTTATGGATGGTACGATGCAGCGTGTTTCATTGGCCTCGTTCGTGCTTGCGATGGGGATGCTGGTGGATAACGCAATTGTTATCATTGACGGTATTTTGGTAGATTTGAAAGCCGGGAAGAGCCGGATGGAAGCAATGACTGCTATCGGACGGCAGACAGCAATGCCTTTGCTGGGAGCTACTCTGATTGCCATCATTGCTTTTCTTCCTATCTTTATGTCGCCTGATACGGCAGGCGTCTATACGCGCGATTTGTTTATCGTACTCGCTGTTTCCCTGTTGCTTAGCTGGGTGCTGGCCTTAGTGCACGTTCCGTTGATGGCCGACCGGATTTTGCGTCCGGAAATCTCTGCGACAACTGCTGCCGGAAAGCGTGTGTATGAAGGAAAGATTTATGCCGTGCTTCGTTCATTGTTGACATTCAGTTTGGCGCATCGTTGGAGCTTTGTGTTTACAATGATCGCTTTGGTATTACTTTCAGCTTTCAGTTACCGTTTCATGAAGCAGGGCTTTTTCCCGGATATGGTCTACGACCAGCTTTATATGGAATATAAATTGCCGGAAGGAACTAACTCCACTCGCGTGGCGCGTGACTTGGAGGAAATCGAAGCTTACCTGAAAAAACGTCCGGAAGTCACACACGTCACTGCTTCTATCGGTGGTACTCCTGCCCGTTATAACTTGGTGCGTAACGTAGCCAATCCCTCCTTATCTTACGGTGAATTGATTATCGACTTCACCTCTCCGGACGATTTGGTGGATAACATGGCGGAAATTCAACAATATCTTTCGCAACATTATCCGGATGCTTACGTAAAGATGAACCGCTACAACCTGATGTTCAAAAAATACCCTATTGAAGCGCAGTTTACCGGTCCTGACCCTGCTGTTTTGCATCAGTTGGCGGATAGTGCCCGCAAGATTATGGAGAATTGTCCGGATGTTTACCTGATTACCACGGACTGGGAACCGCAAATCCCGGTACTGACTATTGAATATGACCAGCCTGCGGCACGTGCTATCGGATTGAGCCGTAATGATGTAAGCCTTTCTTTACTGACCGCTACCAGCGGCATCCCTATCGGGTCTTTCTACGAAGGTATTCATAAAGATAATATCTACTTGCGTTGCCTGGACGAACACGGAAATCCGATTGAAAACCTGGACAATACGCAGGTATTCTCGTCTCTTCCTTCTCTGAACGGTTTGCTGACACAGGAAATGATGATGAAACTGAAGACAGGAACACTATCAAAAGAAGAATTGGTGGAAACGTTGATGGGAACAACTCCGTTAAAACAAATCAGTAAGCGGATTGATGTGAAGTGGGAAGATCCGGTGGTTCCCCGTTATAACGGGCAGCGTAGCCAACGGGTGCAATGTTCTCCTGTTCCGGGGGTAGAAACGGAGAAGGCGCGGCAATCCATTGCCGCGCAGATTGAACAGATTCCGCTGCCTGACGGATATCGGCTTCAATGGCAAGGCGAGAGGAACGCCAGCACAAAGTCTATGCAATATCTGTTCAAGAATTTCCCGTTTGCTATCATTCTGATGATATCCATTCTAATCATGCTGTTCAAAGATTACCGGAAACCGGTTATCATCTTCTGTACTATTCCGCTGGTATTTGTCGGTGTGGTTGCCGTAATGCTGCTTACCGGGAAGACATTCAACTTTGTGGCTATCGTCGGTACATTGGGGTTGATCGGTATGATTATTAAGAACGGTATTGTCTTGATGGATGAGATCACTTTGCAAATTAATCAGGGAGTGGAACCTGTGACGGCATTGATAGACAGTTCGCAAAGTCGTCTCCGTCCCGTGATGATGGCTTCGCTGACTACGATTTTGGGAATGATTCCATTGTTGCCGGATGCTATGTTCGGTTCGTTGGCGGCTTCTATCATGGGTGGGTTGCTGTTCGGCACGTTGATAACGTTGCTTTTTATCCCGATTTTGTATGCATTATTCTTTCATATAAAAAAGACAGACAAATGAAAAAAGAAATTCTTGTAGCCATTAGTGTAGCGGGTGTATTGTTCGGCCTGTCGGTTTCTCTTGCCGCGCAAGAAAAACTAAGTCTGGCGCAATGCCGTGAAATGGCACTGAAATATAATAAGGATATGGCTGCCGCTAATAAGCAGACGGAAGCAGCCCGATTGATGTCTCTTAGTTATAAAGCCAATTTCTTCCCTAATTTTACAGCCAACGGAACGGGTATTTATAGCACAGCGGATGGAAGTCTCGGAGTTCCGGGAGGAAACCTTCCGGTTTTCCTGCCCAATCCTGCTACCGGAGAACTGGTATCGAGCGGTTTCGCTTATTTTCCCGGACTGAATCTGGACTATAAGGTCGGAACTGTTTACTCGGGCGGTATACAAGTGGAGCAACCTCTTTATATGGGAGGAAAAATCCGTGCCGCCTATAAAATGTCACTACTGGGAAAAGAAATGGCACACTTGAACGAAGCCTTAACTACTTCGGAAGTTATTCTGAATACAGATAAAGCATACGTGCAGTTAGTGAAAGCCAAGGAAATGAGAAAAGTGGCGGAAAAATATCACGCCTTACTGACGGAACTTTTCAAAAATGTGAAGAGTGCTCACCGGCATGGCATGAAACCGCAGAATGATGTACTGAAAGTGCAGGTGAAGCTCAACGAGAGTGAACTTTCTTTGCGAAAGGCTGATAACGCCCTCCGTCTTGCGGGTATGAATCTCTGTCATTACATCGGACGCCCTTTGACAGCACAGATTGATATATCTGATGATTTTCCGGAAGTGGAGCAGGAATGGAAAGTGCAGGTTTCTGATATTACCGCCCGTCCTGAATATGGAATCTTGAACAAACAAATAGCCATTGCCGAGCAGGAAGTAAAGCTGAATCGTAGTGAACTATTGCCGCGTATCGGTGTCAGAGGTAGTTATGATTATCTTCACGGATTGGAAGTCAATGATGAAACTTTGATGAAAAAGGGTGCTTTTTCCGTATTCCTGAATGTCTCTGTCCCTCTGTTTCATTTTGGCGAACGTACCAATAAAGTAAAGTCTGCCAAAGTGAAGTTGGAACAAGCTCGTCTTGAACAGGAAAATGTCAATGAAAAGATGTTGCTGGAGTTGATGCAAGCTGCCAATAATCTGGATGAGGCCCGGTTGGAAACGGAGCTTTCCGAACGTTCGCTGGAACAGGCAGAGGAGAATATGAAAGTCAGTGGTAAGCAATATGAAGTGGGACTGGAAACTCTTTCGGATTATCTGGAAGCACAAGTGCTTTGGCAGCAGGCTTATCAGACGAAAGTGGATGCCTATTTCCAATTGTATGTGAATTATGTGGCTTATTTGAAAGCGGCGGGACAACTGCAATGATAAAACCAGTATTCTGGACATCCTTATGGAATGTCCAGAATACTGGTGATGATTTGTACCTGTCGGGGAGTAAAAGTTCGTGTACGCGGATGATAACCTGTGGCAGTCAATAACCGGAGCAGTTCTTTATTTATTTTAATCCATTTGGTGAATATGCGTATGGCGCAACGGGGGGTAATGTTCGGATTGTACATACAAGCCAATTCCTTTTTCTTATAAGTTTTAATGCGAAACGGAATTTCTTCCTCTTCTGATGGCAATTCTTTCATGTTGATATTTTAATGTTTTAAGATGTTGTAAAGATACAAAATAAAAAAGGCGTTGTCAAGTCTTTTACAGGAATACTTTGGGAAACAGTATCCGCCCGTAGGCGGGTACTGTTTTCCTGCTTTTAAAGGCTGATGATTAATCTTATGCTGCCGGGTCCGGTGCTTCTCCTTTGCCGTCATCCGGGTTTGGATTCGGGTTGGGATCCGGTTGCTCCGGGCTGATGGAACCATCATCGGAAGCCACCGCTTTTTGAACACTGACTTTACTTAGCATCTCTTTGAATTTGTAGCCCGGAGTGAAAATGATTTTCACTCTGCGTATCGTATCGCTATCTACCTCTTTTTCAGTATCCTGACTTTCGCAATTCATACCAGGACGGAAGCATCCGAAATCTCCTAATTGAACAGAGATGCCTTTTCTAAGGTTGAGATTTAATGTATCGATCAAAGCATCAAGTACAAATTTTACCGCTCCACTGGGGACCATTCCTACTTTGGTGATTTCCTCGCACAAATCTCTGAAATCCACCGTATTGGTGATTACATTTTGTGCTACATACTTTTCAGCTTTAGTTTTATCAAAGCCGAATGTTCTTTTTTTAATGACGTATCTAAGTGCCATAATTTTTTGTTTTTTAAATTAGTTACTTTATTTATCAATTCTCTTTGTGATCACGATGCAAAGATACTATGGGCACTTTCCGGGGAGGTGCTTTAACGGTCCTAGATGTACGTACTTTGATTCACTTTTATTTATTTTGTTTGTATGATTCTGATTTATAGATCCTTATATATTCTGCTTTAATAGCCATTTCCAAATAGGGAATATTTCAATCAGTTTCACGATACTCAAATGTTCTTGATAATCATAAAATATGCCGAAAAACGATGAACGTTGCAAGAATAAACACTATATTTGTACATATTACACTAAGATAATAGAGGTATAGTATGCTACATTCAAGCCAATCAGCCCCCGTTGTTGATGGCAAAGTCATGGAGTTTGTGATTTTTGCCATTGAGAGTGCCGCCCAGAAGTTGGGTATTCCGGCTCCTACTCTCTATAACCGTTTGGAAAAACTGAATCTTATCCGTCAATACCTGATAAGTGGATATGACATGCTTCACACCCAGAGTCGTGAGTACATAGCCGATACGTTGGTAGAAGCTCTTGAAAACTGGGAAGCCTACTATAAAGAAAAAGGAGAATTTGTATGAAAGTCTATCATGGTAGTACGCAGGCCGTAGAATATCCTTTGGTCGGTGTCGGACGCGAAAACCTCGACTTTGGTAAAGGATTCTATGTAACAGATATCTATGCCCAGGCTGAACGTTGGGGAGCTGTCATGGCATTACGCCATCCTGGTAGCACATCTGTAGTAAACATATACGAGCTTGATGTTGAAAAGATAAATTCATCCGGATACAAATGGCTTCACTTTGACGGGTATAACAATGATTGGTTGGAATTTATTGTCAGTAGCCGTTTAGGAAAACAGCCATGGTTGGAGTACGACATTGTGGAAGGCGGTATTGCTAATGATCGGGTTTTCGACACAATAGAAAATTTTATGGAAAACCAGATTACTAAAGAAGTAGCTTTAGGACGTTTGCGTTTTGAGCAGCCCAACAATCAGTTATGCATTCTCAATCAACGTCTTATTGACGAGTGTCTCTCTTTCAAAGAATATATAACAATAAAATAAACTACGTTTATGATAGATGTATTAGTATGGAATAAATACACTCGTGTGGTGATGCAATTAGCGGAGCGTTTGAATATTTCTCCCGAAAAAGCATTGTACTTGTTCTATAACAGTAAGGTATACGCATTGCTTCTTAATAAACAATACCCGCTTATAACATTGAGTGATGCCTACATCACTGATGAAATCATACTTGAGTTACAACAGCAATAATCCTGTTGTAACTCTTAATTCTACTTGTTCCAAGAGTTTATACCTTTATATATACAGTCAACTTTCCAACCCCTTCTTTCCGTATTATTCCGTCAGTGATAAAGGAATTTAATTCTTCAATAGCCACTTTTTTATTTCGTCCTGTCAGATGGCTATAATCTGTCCGGCTGATGAATAGGTGATTTTCCAAGTATGTGTTGAGGCGGTCGCGACACGTCTCACGGGAGATACTATTTTTCTTAGGGCGTGTGATAGATTCTCCTCGTTGCAGCCTCATTTTGTCGCCTACTTCTTTCTTGAATGGACGACTTGCGCGGAAATTAATATTTTTCATTTGGACAGACGCTGCCCGAATTTCTTTTTTATCTTTAACCGGCGGACATTGCAACGATGTAGAGAAGAATCCGAAGTTTCCCATTTCTACATTCCAACCGTCGGCTAGTAAATCCCGTGCTTCATTGGCAAAGGCTTCCATGGCTCCTGCCAATAAACTTCTGCTGATACCGGTAAATTTGTGGACACGATCCAGAAACTCTTCTTTATCTACGGTTCCTTTGGAGACAATACGGGCATGTAGCGGTTGTTTCTCTTCTTTGTTTGGACTAGGAGTCTCAAATAAGTCATATATTGCACTCATATACTAATGTTTAGTGGTTTTATAGTTACTGTTAAATCGTTCTACAGCTGTTGACTTTTAGTTCCACAGTTGTTTCCCTTTAGTTCCACATCTGTTATTGTTTCGTTCCATATTTGTGGAACGAATTGATGTGTGCTACAAAAGTAGCTAGTTTATACAAGAGAGAGGTGCTTTAATTGTAGAGTGGTTTCTTATTTGAATAAGATAACTAATTGAAGCCTGTCTATTTATATACATACGCTTTAATTATACAATCATCATTCTAAACATTTATGCCTCTCTCTTGTTATTTTCCGAAAAGTATTTGTACCTTTGTCATTGGAACGTAGCATGCCTTTGTGGTATGCGATTGTGCGTTTCCTCGGTGAACAGGAAATCGTAGCGGATTTTTTTTCAGACACCGGGAGACGCCTGTACTTCTATGACTTCTCATAGGGTACGGGCTGTCTGCCCGTGTCTGAAAGGTAGCCGCTACTACCTCCTGTTTGCGGGATTGTGGCAGCTCCGTACTCTTTTATAATAAAAGGTACGGAACTAGTTGATATTATTAATCTAGTTCCGTTTTTTTATGTCAAATTGGCTCACAACAAAACAGATGTCTGAAAGACGCGACATTCAAGAAGCTATTCTAAAGAATTGGGCAAATCTTGGATACATTACGAGTTCCCGAATCAACGATCAGTTGTTTTTGGATGATGAGAGTTTGGATGCTTATCTGGAAGCTCATAAAAGACTTGGTTTAGAAGCAGGTTACCTTTCTAAAATCGTAGAAGAAAAGAAACTGGAACGGGACTTTATCATTTCAAAATACGATGATCTACTATATGTATTGAGAACACAGAAGACTTGTAAACCTCTATATGAAATAATCATTCGTGAACTGGCAGCATTGATTCTTCACCCTGTTACCCGCGATATCTTCTATTCAATTTCTACAGGAGAATCAGTAGCGAAAGTGGCTGATCGGCATCGAATTACCTATGGGAAGACATTGCAAATGTATAACTCTATACTTAAAGGGTTGAATTTGAAGAAAGATATATTGGCTACTTATCGAAAGCGTGCTATCGATGCTCGTTTTTTATCTTTGGCAGACAATAATAAGAATATAAATGTTGGGCAGGAGGAGTGGATACTTCAATTGCCTGTTTGTAAAGTAGCTGATACCCGGTTGGCTAATATCTTGTATAATCAAGATGTTCGAACGGTAAAGGACTTATTGGAAATCGTATCGGGAAGAGGTTGAAAAAGTCTGTTGAGAATAGAAGGAGTAGGAAAAACTTCCTACTATCATTTATTATCCAAACTTCAGATGATAGGTGTTGTGGATGAAAGTCTGGATCGGATTCTTGCCGGATGCTCTAATGGTAAGTTCGATAATAAATGACGGGTAGGACATAATTATGGAAAGAGAGATGATATAAAGAGGTTATTTTAAAGGAAAGATAGAGATTTCAACTTCTAAAATAGCCTCCTTATATTGTATATGTATGAACATAAGGTTTATCTTTCTGCCTCTATTGTATAAGTAAAGCTGTCCGCCCGGTAATATCCGACGTTGTATTCAATAGGTACTCCGTTCACATCATAAACAAATCTTTTCCTTATTAATATAGGGTCATTGGATTTTATCTCCAGTTTCTCTGCAATAAATTCTCCTGCAAGTCTGGCTGAAATCTCCTCCTTGCTGGTTTTTACTACTATATTATATTGGGTTTCCAGCATTTCGTATAAGGGGCGTGTATAATCTTCCTCTCCGGTCAGTGGAATATTGGGGTTGAAATAAGAGATGAAGTAAACAAACGGATATTCTTTTTTTCCTCTGACGCGCTCCATCACTACACAGCGAGTGTCGGGACTGGAACCTAAATCAAAGAACGTACCGATTTCTTCGGTTGGACGCTTTAAACTGATATGCAGCTCGAAATTGCGAATCTCTATACCTAACATCTTCATTTCCTGTGAGAAACTAAGCCAGTTTTTTACTCCGCCTACGATACCTTTCTTTACTACCTTCGTTCCGTAGCCTTTCTTGCGTACCAAAAGCCCCTCAAACACGAGCTTGTTGATAGCTTGTCTCAATGTGTTCCTTGAAATATGCAATTGTTCAGACAATTCGACCTCGTTGGGAAATAGCTTCCCGTTTTTGTACTCTTCAGATTCTATGAGTCTTCTTAGTATCTCTTCTGCCTGAATATGAAGCGGTTTATCACTATTATGATCTAATTTCATATCTATCCTGATTGGTTTATTTTCAGCAAATATAAGATTTATCAAAAAATAATCCAAGTTTTGTTTGGAATAAAAATAAAATCTATATATTTGCACAATTGAAAGTATGTATGAACATATAAAATTTAAAAACGCTATAAACATGAGAAAAGCTAATTATGATAAATTTCCTTCTACGAAGCTGACGGGGATGCTTGTTCAGGGTTGGGATATTATCATTTCTATGTTAAAAGAGAAAATGGATGCAAGAAAAGTGCTGGCTGTGGATTTATATACAGGAGTATATGAAGAAGAAGTGCTGGATGCTTTTTCAAAAGAATTCTCCGGAAGAGTGATGAATGTACGTGATTTGATGAAGCCGGAAAAAGAAATTCAAACGTTGACAGAACGCTTCATGACTGAAGATGTATTATTCGGCTATGTCACCAATTTGAAGCTGGAAGATTATTTGGATGCGGATAAGGTGGCTGCTGCACGGAAACAAATCAGTGAAGCAAAAGACGCCATTGTAATCATAGGTACGGGTGCTTCTGTTGTTGCTCCGCAGGATGCGATGGTGGTTTATGCGGATATGGCACGTTGGGAAATCCAACAACGTTTCCGTCGGCATGAGGTAAAAGCTTTAGGTATAGACAATCGGAACGATGCCGTTTCTTTGCAATACAAGAGAGGGTATTTCAACGATTGGAGAGTATGTGATAGGTATAAGGAAAGATTGTTTGGCAGGGTAGAATTCTGGATTGACACCCATGTGGCCGGGACACCGAAGATGATTGATAAGGATACTTTCTTTAAAGGGGTAGAGGCAACGGTGAACACACCGTTCCGGGTAGTTCCTTTCTTCGATCCGGCTCCCTGGGGTGGTCAATGGATGAAAGAGGTTTGCGACCTGGATCGTGAACGCGAAAATTTCGGCTGGTGCTTTGACTGTGTACCTGAAGAGAACAGCCTTTATTTTGAAGTGAATGGAGTGCGCTTTGAACTGCCTTCGGTTGATTTGGTTTTACTGAAAAGTAAAGAGTTGCTTGGTGAACCGGTGGAGGCACGCTTTGGAAAAGACTTCCCTATTCGTTTCGACTTTTTGGATACGATGGGCGGAGGTAATTTGAGTTTGCAGGTGCATCCTACTACTCAATTTATCCGTGACAGCTTCGGTATGTACTACACGCAGGATGAAAGTTACTACATGGTAGACGCGGAAGAAGATGCCGTAGTTTATCTGGGAGTGAAGACAGGAGTGGACAAAGAAGCGATGATCGGCGATTTGCGTAAAGCACAAAAAGGTGAACTGGTGTTTGACGCAGAAAAGTACGTAAATAAGATTCCGACAAAGAAACACGATCACTTCCTGATTCCGGGAGGAACTGTTCATTGTTCCGGTGCCAACAGTATGGTGCTTGAAATCAGCTCGACTCCGAACCTCTTTACTTTCAAACTATGGGACTGGCAACGCTTGGGACTGGATGGAAAACCGCGTCCGATCAATGTGGAACGTGGTAAATGCGTTATCAACTGGAATCGCGATACGGAATATGTGAATGAACACCTTCGCAATCAGTTTAAGGAAGTTGCTTCCGGAGAAGGTTGGGTGGAAGAACGTACCGGACTGCATCCGAATGAATTTATCGAAACTCGTCGCCACCGTTTCTCATCACCGGTGTTGCATCACACAAACGATAGTGTAAATGTACTGAATCTGTTGGAGGGAGAAGAGGCCGTAGTTGAGAGTCCTACTCATGCTTTTGAACCTTTCGTGGTGCATTATGCTGAAACATTTATCATTCCTGCTTCTGTGGGTGAATATACAATAAAACCTTATGGAAAGTCCTGTAATAAGGAATGTGTCACTATCAAGGCGTATGTCAGATTTTAGTAGTTGAACTTTTTAAGCCTAAAATAGTATATGTATGAATATGATAAACGGGTCGTTTTGACCCTGGATGCAGGAGGAACAAATTTTGTGTTTTCTGCCATTCAAGGAAATAATGAAATGATAAGCCCAATAAGTCTTCCGGCGGTTTCTGATAATTTAGACGAATGTTTGGAAGTATTGGTAAAGGGGTTTGATAGAGTAATAGCTGCTATATCAGTTCCTCCGGTAGCAATAAGTTTTGCTTTTCCGGGTCCTGCTGATTATAAGAATGGAATTATTGGCGATTTGCCCAATTTTCCTTCATTCAGAGGAGGTGTTGCATTAGGTCCTTTTTTAAAGCATAAATACAGAATTCCGGTTTTTATAGAAAATGACGGAAATCTGTTTGCTTACGGTGAAGCCTTATCGGGTGCATTACCTATGATAAACAGAGAGTTATCTTTAGCTGGTTGCAGCAGGGAATATAAAAATTTGATTGGTATAACATTGGGAACGGGATTCGGCGCAGGAGTTGTTATAGATAAAGTCTTATTGACCGGAGATAATGGTTGTGGAGGGGATATCTGGCTTATGAGAAATAAGAAATATCCAGATATGCTTGCCGAAGAAAGTGTTAGTATACGCGCTGTGAAAAGAGTGTATGGCGACTTGTCCGGACAAAACTCTGCCTCATTGAGTCCAAAGGATATTTATGACATTGCTGAAGGTATAAAGGAAGGCAACCGTCATGCAGCAATCACAAGTTTTAATGAACTTGGCATGATGGCAGGTGCTGCTGTCGCTTCGATGCTGAATGTTGTGGATGGCCTGGTGGTTATAGGTGGTGGGGTTGCAGGCGCATCAAAGTATATATTGCCTGCTCTGATAACAGAACTTAGAACACAACTGACTACTTTTTCGGGAAATAAGTTTCCATGTGTTTCCATGGAGGTATATAATGGAGAAGATGAATCGGAAAGAGCTCGCTTTTTGAGTTTATCTGATAGTCAGGTTGTCATTCCAGGTACTCGTTTGACTACTACCTATCATCAATTAAAACAGACCTTGGTACTGTGTAGTAAAGAAGGTGCCAGCCGCTCTATTATGCGAGGTGCTTATGCCTATGCGCTACAAAAAATAGACTTAACGTAATATTCGTAAACTAAATATCATATGAAAACACTTAAAAAAATCATTTTCATTTCTATTGTGTTAGGAATGATATCATCATTAATTATTTCGTGTAAAAATGATGATAAGGGACAGACAGGGTTACTGACCTTAAGTACTTTGGAGGGGAAAATTAAGATTGGGGATTATGTTTCTGTAGAACTGTCACTGCCTCATCCTGATTTGATTTCGAAAATTGTGGTTAAAAAAAGTATCGAAGGAAAAGAAGTCAGTTCCTATTTAAAGGAATTGAATGTGAGGGAATTGAGCTTTCCATATACATTTACTGAGGAGATTATTGCCGGTGATGAAAATGGAATATTAGTGTACTCTTTTTATGGAATGGATGAGAATAACAGTGTGGTGGATGCCGCAGATCTGGTTTTAACAGTGGAGCTGGCGCAGATTCCGTTATTGCTAAAATATGACTGGGTATTGGCATCACAAACTATTAAAGGAGAAGATACAGCTACTCCTGACTTGAAAGATGATATACACCGGTTTAATTCAGACTTGACTTGGCAGGTTGATTGGGGATTCATATTCTCAAGTGCCGCTTTGGAAACGTTAAATTCCTATTGTGCATGGAAGGTTACTATGGACGGAGCTACTGTCAAGACTTTATCTACCATTCACTATAATGTGTTTTCACCGTCCCAAGCTTTGATGACTCATTATAATGTATTGCAGTTGTCAGATCGTAAAATGATATTGGAAAGTTATCAAGACCTTTCAGGACTGGGGGGTGACTATTCTTCAAATGAAAGAGTGCTGGAAGTCTATACGCCAGTATCCAAAACCGAAGATTTTACTCCTTATCGGGGACAGAATCCAGATAATTATATTGTAGCGTCTTGTAATCCGGGATCTTATTAATAAACAATCTAATCATAAGAACACATGAATAATTTATTAAGGAGCATAACTTTATTGTTGTTGATGTTTATTCTGGGAAGTGTTAGTGCACAGAATACAAGTTTGAACATCAAAGGTATTGTTCGTGATGCAATGGGTGACCCCATTGTCGGAGCTACTATTTTGCAGCAAGGTTCAACGCATGGAACCATTTCTAATAAGGATGGAGAGTTTTCATTATCTGTTCCGGACAAATCAATGCTTGAGATTTCTTTCATAGGGTATCAAACAAAGATAGTTAAAGTTACCGCGCAAAAGAGAGAATTTAACATCGTGCTGGAAGATGATACACAAGTATTGGCTGATGTGGTAGTGGTAGGATATGGTGTGCAGAAAAAAAGTGATCTGACTTCGTCAATTTCCACTATCAAGTCAGAACAATTATCTTCTACTTCGATAACCTCTTTAGACCAGGGTATTCAGGGAAGAGCAGCCGGTGTAGCTGTTTTGAACACTTCGGGGCAGCCTGGTGCCGGAACTTCTATTCGCATCAGAGGTACCAGTTCTATTAATGGAAATAATGAACCTTTGTATGTGATTGATGGTGTCCCTGTGATTAGTGACGCAAGCACATTCAGTACCGGGACTTTAAAGAATCCTGCTCTTAATCCTTTGACTAATATCAATCCCAATGATATTGAATCCATTGAAATATTGAAAGATGCTTCTGCAACTTCCATATATGGTGCTCGTGGGGCGAATGGTGTTGTACTGGTCACTACCAAACAAGGTAAAAATGGAAAGCCTAAAGTCTCTATCGGAGCTAAATACACATTGCAGCAGGTAACTAAAAAAATGGATATGTTGAATGCAGTTCAATTGGCCGAACTGGGAAATGAAGCAACGGACAATGCAGGTGAAGAAAGAAATCCCGTTTTTGCAGGGTTGAATAATCTGTCTAAACTGAATACGAATTGGCAAGATGAGATATTCCGCACAGCACCTATGCAGAACTATGATATTTCAATATCAGGTGGTAATGATAAAACGACTTATTTTGTTTCCGGTAATTTACTGTTGCAGGATGGTATAATTATTGGTTCAGATTTCGGAAAAGGAAGTTTCCGCATTAATTTGGGGCAGCAAATAAATAAATGGCTAAAGACTGGCGTTTCTGTGAACCTGAGTTATAGCCGTTCAAATGGTGTAGTAACGAACTCGGAAGGAGGATTTGCTTCTTCGATCACTTCTTGGGCATTGGAAATGAATCCGGCTCTTCCCGTGAGAAATGAATCCGGTGATTACATTTATGAAAACAATCTCACTACAACTAACAATGTGGGTAATCCTGTACAAGATGCCTATGAAGCGAAAAATAGAAATACTTCATTTCGGACATTGGCTAATGCTTATTTAGAATGGGGTCCAGTTAAAAATCTAACTTTTAAAACGAGTATCGGTGTCGACTATTTCTATATAAAGGATCAGGCTTTCGCTCCTGGGGAGATAAAACGTGCAGAATCGAATGGTGGTTATGCCAGCGTAGGAAATCGTGACGGTTACAACTGGGTGTGGGAGAATACCGTCAACTATACAAACACTTTTGAGAAGCATACGATTAGCGCTTTGGCTGGTATGACGGCGCAAGCTTTTGTTTCGGAAAATTCGGCGGTTGCAACAGCTGATTTTACAGACGGATTTTTAGGATTCAACTCCATACAGTCAGGAGCATTGCGTCAAGCCGCAAGTTCGGGCATCTCCGAATGGCAGATGTTATCTTATTTGGCTCGCGTGAATTATAATTATGGCGGTCGTTATTTAATGAGCCTGACGGGGCGTATTGATGGATCTTCAAAATTTGGAAAGGGGAATAAATATGGCTTTTTCCCTTCAGTTTCGGGTGCTTGGAGAATTTCAGAAGAGAATTTCATGAAGCAGTTGCAAGCCATTTCGAATATGAAGTTGAGAGTAAGTTACGGTATTGTGGGTAATGAAGGAATTCCTCCTTATAGTTCGCAAGGGTTAATGTACAACACAGAAGCTTATTTTGGCAATAGTGAAGTGGCAACCGGGGTGGTGCCTTATACACTGAGTAATCAGGACCTGAAGTGGGAAACGACTTCTCAGGTAAATCTTGGTTTTGATTTGGGCTTATTCAATAATCGTCTTACCTTAACTGCGGACTATTATCGCAAAAATACGCGCGATTTGCTGCTTGCTATGCCTGTGTCATTTAATACCGGTTATGATACAGCCGTAAAGAATGTTGGCAGTCTGCGTAATGAGGGTTTTGAATTTGCTTTGGGAGTAGTGCCTTTTGCCGGTAAATTCGGCTGGGATATGAATTTTACTCTCGGTTACAATAAGAATGAAATTACAGATTTAGCTGGAAGCCAGGAGAATCTTTCGGGGGCATCTATTTTGGGAGTAACCTATTGGACTAAAATAAATGAGGGTAAACCTATCGGTACAATTTATGGATATAAAACTGATGGTATAGCACAACTGAGCGAAGACTTGTCTAAAATTCCATATTTCTCTGGAAAAACCTTGAAGCATGGCGATCGTAAATATGTCAATAAGAATGGTGATAATGTGATTAATGAGGACGATTTATTTGAATTGGGAAATGCCAATCCGGATTTTACTTTCGGATTCAATAATACCTTTACTTATAACCTGCGCGATCATTCATCCATTGGGCTGACAGTCTATTTGCAAGGTGCGGTAGGTAATGAGATTGTGAACTTCAATAAGTTTTCATTGGAAAGCTTTGACGGACATAAAAACAACTCTGTGGCAGCATTGGAAAGATGGACTCCAGAGAATCCTACTAATAAATATCCTCGTGCCACGACCAAATCATCAGGTACTATTTTATCCGATCATTATGTGGAAGACGGTTCATATCTCAGAGTGAAAGATATCACGTTAAGTTATACTTTCCCCAAAAGCATCCTTCAGAAATTTTATTGTGAGGGACTTACAATCTTTGCCGGATTAAAGAATATTTATACGTTCACCAATTATTCCGGATATGATCCCGAGGTAAGTCGTTTTTCTAACGATAATCTTTCAATGGGAGCTGATTATGGTTCTTATCCGATGTCTAAATCGTATGAGTTTGGTTTAAGAATGAATTTTTAAAAAAGAATAGATTATGAAAAAATACATATTAAGCGTTTTATTGGGTGGAGCATTTATGTTCACTGCTTGTTCGGATTTCCTGGACGAAGAGCCTAAAGGGGATATTACAAGTGAAGGATATTATAAAACTGCTCAACATGCTATATCCGCTACCAATGCTATTTATGATTATTTGATTATCGGATATGCTCCCAATGGATTATGGGATAAAAACTATGGTGGCACTTTCTACAATGATTATTGGGTTCTTCAGGATATGTTTGCTGATAATTCGGAAACAAATCAAACCAGCATTGACTATCAGTCGGTAGAAAATATGCAGATAGACCAATATAATCAGCCTGTAGAATTGTTGTGGAGAGATTTTTATCAAACGATAAAATGTTGTAATGTTGTGATTGATAAAGTTCCATCCATTGATATGGATGTGACTTTAAGAAATCAGTTGGTGGCCGAAGCAAAATTCTTTAGAGCAATGATGTATTTTGATTTGATCCGTATGTTTGGCGATGTTCCTTTACGCGAACATAATGTTGAGAGTGCTGCGGAAGATGTAACTAGCCGAACCTCCAAAGAGACAATTTATGAACTGATCTTTTCGGATCTTAAGACTGCTGAAACCGATTTGAAGTACGCTGAACGTTTTGGCGGGGGAAGACCTTACCCTGCATCTGCATCAGCTTTGTTAGCCAGGGTTTATGTTACTTATGCAGCAGAACATCAGAGTAAGGAGCATTACCAACTTGCTGTAGACAAGGCTAAATCTGTCATCAAGAGTTTCCCTATGCTTAAAAACTACGGTGATTTATTTAAGGTGACCAATCGTTTTAATACGGAAATAATCTGGGGAGTAAACTTTAGTGCGGCGTTGAGTGAAGGTTGGAAAGGTGGACAGTTTTTGGTACGTTTATTGCCTGCCCTTGACGGAGTCAGCAATGCTCAGGGATGGGAAAATGCAACCGAAGATTTGTGGAACAGCTTTGATCAGCAGAATGACCAACGCTTGGATGTTACTTTGAAAAGAAGTTTTACTTATAGTGATGGTAGCGTCGAGGATTTTGATAAGCCTTATGTTTTTAAGTATTGGGATAGCCAGGCTGAACCTAAAGGGAATAATACCGAGGCCATATTTCCGGCAATTCGTACTGCTGAGATGTATTTGATTATAGCCGAAGCTTTGAATGAAATAAATCAAGGAGCTAATGAGGAGGCGGTGATTGCAATTAATGCTGTAAGGAACCGTGCCGGGCTGACCACAGCTGTACCTACCGACTATAAGGGATTTAAAAATGCTGTATTGAACGAGTACCGCCATGAATTTGTGATGGAAGGACATCGTTGGTTTGATTTGACCAGAATGTGTACGCCGCAAGAATTTGTGTCTATCATAAAGGCTGCCAAACCGGAATCTACTCCTAAAGAATACCATGTGAAATTTCCTATTCCTCAAAGAGAAATAGACTTGTCACAAAACACGATTACTCAGAATGAAGGCTATGGACAATAACCAAAATGATAGGATTATGAATAAGTTTATCTATTTGTTGGCCTGTACATTATTTGTATCTTGCCAAAACAATAATAAGTCATCTGTGACAAAGATGGAGGTCGAACTCGATTCGATGTGGTGTACACGGCTAATGCCCGGGCTTGGCGGTGGAGTGACAGGAGGTGACGGTGCTATATCTATAGATTTGAAGGATGGAAGAAGTCTTTTTATGTGGGGAGACTCATTTTTTGGAGATGTTGTTGATGATAAAAGGAGCAAAGACTCTAAATTTGTGATGGGTAACACTTTTACGATTATTAATGAGAAAGGAGAACTGGAGACTTTGTATAGTGGTGATTTGAAGAATCCTTCCGCATATATACCGGCAGAGCAGGACGGAGATTCGCCCCGTTGGTATTGGCCTGGAGATGGATTTGTGAAAGATGGTATTCTTCATTTGTTTATGTCCAAGTTCAGGAAAGTGGGTGAGGGATCTTTTGGTTTTGAATATATGTGTTGTGACTATTTCCGTCTGGATGTGAAAACCATGAAGATCATTGATAAGGTGAATATTCCTGCTGCCAATCAGAATGGTGTACACTATGGACATGCAGTGATGCCTTATCAAAATGCAATCTACGTCTATGGAACAAAGTCGGATTCAACAGGAGCAAAGGCAGTTGTTCATGTGGCGAAAGCTGAATTGGTTGATAATAAGTTGACGAACTTTGTGTATTGGGATGGCGCTGGCTGGCAGTCGGACGCTACTAAAACGGCGAAACTTGAAGGACTTCAGAAAAATATCTCTGAACAATTTAATGTATTTAGTCTAAAAGAAAAGATAGTGTTGGTTTCCCAAAATCGTTCGGGAAATGCCAAAGAGATTTATTCTTATATTGCCGACAGTCCTGAAGGTGCATTTAGTCATGAGAAATTGCTCTATACGGTGGATGAACCTAATTTTGAAAAAGACAATATGATGACATATAATACGATGGTACATCCTCAATACATGAAAAATGATAAAATATTGATGTGTTATAATGTTAATACTTATGATTTGAAGAAGGTATTTGAGAAGGCATCGTTGTATCAGCCTCGTTTCTTTTGGGTACCCGTAGATCATATATTAAAGTGATAGTTATGGTAAAGAATAACTCTTATTTGAAAGCCATTCCCGTGCTAGCCGCTTTTTTTGTTATGGGATTCTGTGATATAGTCGGTATTTCATCCGACTATATGCAGAAGAACTTTAATTGGTCTCCAACCATGACGGGGTTTGTTCCTTCAATGGTATTCATCTGGTTTTTATTTTTAGGGATTCCTGTTGGTAACAGAATGAGTAAATACGGGCGGAAAAATACAGTACTCGCCAGTATGGCGGTGACAGTGGTTGGGATGTTTTTGCCATTGTTGGTCTACAGTAGTGTAACCTGTATTATTGCGTACGTTTTGTTAGGCGTAGGAAATGCTATATTACAGATCTCTTTAAATCCGTTATTGAATAATGTTATTTCTAGCCCTCGGTTATTGACCAGTAGTCTGACGGCCGGACAGGTTATCAAGGCTGTTTCTTCTTTGGTCGGTCCTGAAATTGTATTGTTTGCCACCCTGCATTTTGGTGATGATAAATGGTATTATTGCTTCCCCATTTTAGGCACTATTACATTATTTTTTGCTTTATGGCTGACGTTTACTCCCATTTGGAGAGAGCAGGTGGAAGAGAGTAAAGTATCTTTCTCTGATTCTTTCAACCTACTGAAGAATAGAACTATACTCATTCTTTTTTGGGGAATATTCTTTATTGTAGGTGTGGATGTCGCTACAAACTATGTCAGTTCAAAACTGATGAGTATCCGGTATGACTGGACTGCAGAACAAGTGAAGTTTGCTCCACAAGTATATTTCTTTAGTAGGACGGTTGGCGCTCTTCTCGGTGCTTTCTTACTGACCCGCATTGCAGGTGTACGTTATTTCAAAGTCAATATTCTGGCGTGTATCCTGATGCTTGTATTATTGATCGGTATTCAGAATCCCGCTGTTAGTCTATTGTGTATTGGCGGAGTCGGCTTTTTTGCTTCGTCTGTATTTTCTATCATTTATTCGATGGCATTTCAAGAGTGTCCTACAAAAATGAATCAGATTTCTGGATTAATGCTGACGGCTGTAGCCGGAGGAGGAGTGGTAACCCCTGTTATTGGGTTTGCAATAGACAATGCCGGAATTACAGCTGGGGTTATTGTCATTTTGCTTTGTGTATTGTATCTCACCTACTGTGCTTTTGCGGTAAGAGAACGCAAGAGTGGGGAGCAGACAGCTTTATAATAAATTAAAATATAATGATGAATCAGAACTTAATAAAAGGATTAGCAGTAGCTGCTATATGGTGTAGCAGTACTCTTGTACTTCAGGCAGCACAAGATAATATAGCTCCACGGGCGCACGTCACGGTATCTAATGTGTTGAATGAAAATTATGCTGCCAACAACTTGGTTGACGGTAAAATAATGTATGGTGATAAGGGCGAATGGGCTTGCAAGGGGAGCGTTACATCGTGGGGAGTCATGTATACTCCGTGGGCACAGTTGGAATGGGATGAAGAAGTGTGTGTGGATCGAGTGGTATTATATGACCGTGTGTCTCTTGCTGAACATCTTGCCGGTGGAACTCTTCAGTTTAGTGATGGATCTCAGCTTAGTGTAACAGCTATTCCCAATGATGGAAGTCCGAAAAGTATCTCTTTTCCTAAGAAAAAGGTGAAATGGATTCGTTTTGAAGCAACAGACGGTAATGGAAAGAATTTGGGGTTGTCTGAAATCGAAGTTTTTGCCGCACATGGTGATCAAACTGACTATGTGGAGTGGGTTGACCCTTATATTGAAACTACCCGGGGACGATGGTTCTTCTGTACTCCGGGAGGACGTCCCTTTGGTATGGTGGCTGCTCATGCTTTTACCCGCAATAAAAATCAGGGAGGTGGCGGATACAATTATAATTTTCCGGATATCTTGGGATTCTCTCAAATAAATGAGTGGATGATTTCCGGTCCGAACATAATGCCGGTTGTAGGGGAAATAAATCCTACTGAAGGTATGGCAGGATGGAAATCGCCTTTTAAACATGAAAGTGAAATAATTCAGCCAGGCTATCATCGTCTGTATTTGGACCGATATAAGACTTGGGTGGAATATACGGCAACAGAGCGGGCTACATTCTATCGTTTGAATTATACCGAAAATGTAAATGCCAAATTATTGGTGGATGTAGGTAGTGTTTTGGGTAATTGCTCTATGGATAAAGCTACCTTACTGCGTGTCAGCGATACACGTGTTGTTGGAGAATTTTTCACAACAGAACGCTTCTGGGGCGGTCCGGACAGCATAAAAATAAGTTTTGTACTAGATTGTAACCGCCCTATAAAAAGTATTGACGGATGGAATGAGAAGGGCGTCTTGCCCGATGTTGAGGCCATTGCGGGGAATGCTGCAGGTATGGTCTTGAACTTTGGACAGCTAAATGCTGAAGAGTTGCTTTTTAAGATGGCACTCTCCTATACCAGTGTAGACAATGCAATAGCCAATATGGATGCGGAACTGAACCATTGGGATTTTGACAAGGTTTGTAAAGAAACCCGTTCAATCTGGAATGAGGCTTTAGGACGTATAGCTGTTGAAGGTGGTACGGATGCTCAACGTATCAAGTTCTATACTGACCTTTGGCATGTATTGTTAGGACGGCATAAAATAAATGATGTGAATGGCTATTATCCGGATTATGCCGGAAATAAATACGTCAATAAACGTACGTCTGAACCTATGAAGGTACGTCGTCTTCCGCTTACAGCCGATGGAAAACCGAAGTTTAATATGTATGGCTTTGACGGGCTTTGGTTGACACATTGGAATTTGAACGTTTTATGGGGGCTGGCATGGCCCGAAGTCATGGATGATTTATCTGCTTGTCTGGTTCAGTATGCTGATAATGGAAAACTGTTGCCTCGTGGGGCATGTTCGGGTGGATATTCATTTATTATGATCGGTTGTCCGGCTACTAGTTTACTGGTAAGCACATATATGAAAGGAATTATGAAAAAAGCCGATCCTTTGCATACACTTGATGTCATAAAACGTAATCATATGCCTGGCGGAATGATGAGCTATGAGAGTGCTGATGATTTAAAGTTTTATATCAGTCATGGTTATTGTCCGGACAATGCAAGCAAAACTCTGGAATGGGCATTTCAAGATTGGGGAGCAAGCCGGATGGCTGCAAGGTTGGGAAAACGCTCGGAAGCGCGTATGTTTGAAAAACGTTCACGAGCATGGACTCCTTTATTCAATGCGGAACAGGGGTTGGTATTTCCGAAAAAGAGAAATGGTGAATGGTTGCATCAGGATGGATTGAGTGGAAGCGGTTGGGTGGAAGCTAATTCCTGGCAGGCCACCTGGTCTTTGTCTCATGAACTACCTAAGTTGGTAAAGATGATGGGAGGTGCTGATAAGTTTTGTGAGAAGTTAAATTTTGCATTTGAGCAGGCAAAGGATTTAGATTTTGTTTATGCTTACAGTGGAGGATACGTAAGTTATGCTAATCAGCCCGGATGTTCTAATGCACACGTCTTTACCTATGGTGGAAAACCCTGGTTGACACAATATTGGGTGCGTCAGGTAAAAGAACGTGCGTATGGGGGAATTACTCCAGATAAAGGGTACGGTGGTCATGATGAAGATGAAGGTCAAATGGGAGGTGTCAGTGCTTTGATGGCACTTGGACTATTTAGTGTAACAGGGACGGAATCTGATACTCCATACTATGATATTACTTCACCTATTTTTGATAAGATTACAATCAAATTGAATAAAAATTATTATGAAGGAAGTACATTTACTATAACTACCCACAATAATTCTGCTGAAAATTGTTATATCCAACGTGCGCAATTGAACAATGTGGAATGGAATTATGCACAATTTGATCATGCAGACTTTGCCAAAGGAGGAAAGCTTGAGTTATGGCTAGGTAATCAGCCCAATAAATCGTGGGGAAAGCTTAAATATTTGGCTCCGGACTCAGATTTATAATTGAAATAGAAAGTTGCTATTTCTCTATTAAATAACTGGAACAATGTCGATTCTGGCATTAATACTGGGTGTGGTTTTGTCATAACTAATAATGTTGACAGAACCACTTTTTTAAGAGGCTGGAGATGCGTTGGAAGGATAAAATTTGATTTGTTTGGATATGGAAAAGGAAACGGCGTCTATTAAAGAGAAGAAGACGCTATCTTTGCCCGAATCCTGCTCAATGATTGCGGAGTGATCCATAGATAGGAGGCTATATGCTTTAAAGGTACATATTGCAATAGTTCCGGTGTCTCTTTGATAAGAGTAAGATAACGCTCTCTTGCCCGCGGACTTCCGGAGCTGATAAGCCAGTTTTCTTGTAAAAGTAGTTGACGGTCCATCAGGTGAAGTCCCAGATTGGCGAGTCCGATAGAGGAGGAGAATAGTTGATTCAGAGCAGTCCGGGAAATACAGTAAGCTACACTATCACACATTGCTTCGATATTGATGAGCGAATATGCATTATCTACATATCCCCAGACGGAGAAGGCAGCTTCTCCGTCTGAAGCAAACCAAATGGTGGTATCTACTCCGTCTTTATGATAATATGCCCGCCAGATCCCTGTTCTTATGAAATAAAGATTGTTATTCCTGGTTCCTTCGCGTACAATTAATTCTTTCTTTTTGAAATACACTTCTTCCATACAGCCCAGTAAAGTCTGTATATCAGTTTTCGATACCTTATATTTATTGCAAAGTTTTTCAATGAATGTATCCATGCTGCAAAGATACTCATCGTCAGCGGACCATGAAGCGATCTTTGAAATAAATTCCGATAATATAAAGCATTGTTAATAACTCGGCTAATGGTACGGCCAGCCAAATACCTGCTACACCCAAAAGCGGAGGAAGGGTAAAGAAACCTATCAACATAAATACAATTCCCCGGAGAAGAGTGATGATCGTAGCTCGTTGTCCCCGTTCAACGCTTTGATAGTAACCTATTCCTATCATGTTAACCGCAAAGAAAATAAATCCGATTCCAAAAAATGGAATTCCTTTTACCGCTATGTCAAATGCGGGATAGCTGCGGTCGATAAATAATGAAACGATATTCTGACTGCATAGCACAGTGATGATGAAAAAACAGATTCCACAGATTAAAGCTGTCCGGAAGGCAAGATGCAACGCTTTTCTGACACGATCGGGTTGTCCGGCTCCGAAGTTGTAGCTGATAATCGGTTGTGCGGATTGTGCAATAGCATTGTAGACCATAAAGATGATGGGGAAGAAATAACAGGCAATGCTGAATGCTGCTACTCCGTCTTCTCCGAGATGGCGGATGAAAACATAGTTTCCTAAAAACATCATACAGGCGATAGACGCCTCACTGATGAAACCGGAGGTTCCCAGTTTTATCATGTAACCGACATTGCGGAAGGTGAGCATCAGACTTTTTATACTCAATTTAATGCGGTATAAACGGATGCTATGAGAGAATCGTAGAAGGTAGATTAGAGTCATTAATCCCCCTGCAATGGTTCCTAGACTGGTTGCGAAGGCGGCTCCCATCATTCCCCAGCCAAACTCGAAAATGAAAATATAGTCTAAGATAATGTTGAGTATGGCAGCAACGGCATTACACATCATGGCATAGTTGGGCGAACCGTCCAGCCGGATAAAGAACATACCTGTGCTTAATAGTTCGTAGAATACCAGGAATGGTAGATACCATAACATATATTCTATCACAAGCGGCAACAGCTTTTCCGAACTGCCGAGCAATTGTGCCAATGGTTCTACAAATAGGCAGCACAACACAGACATCACTAATATAATGAGTGAAGAGAAAATAAGAGCTTGTGTTATATTGATGCTTGCCGCCTTATTTTTCCCTTGCGATAAATGAATGGAGGCAACTACCGATCCTCCGATTCCGAACATCAGTCCGATTCCGGTGGCAATCATAAAGAATGGTGCCGCGATATTGACGGCTGCCAATGCATCGCTGCCAATTCCTTTCCCTACGAATATCCCGTCTGTGATGACGAATATAGCCGAGAAAACCATTCCGAGTACTGTAGGAACCAATAATTTGCGGAATAACATGGAAACGTCCATACTGCCGAAATCAATACTATCTTTCATAACTTTCTATCTTTTGTTTGTTAAATCGGGTGCAAAGGTAGGGGTCTGAAAGAAGATAAAAATTACCATTTGGTAATTTTATCCCATTTGTTGGATTTTTACAAAGTTATGATATTCGTCTCGACGAGGGGGCGATGAAAACCTATATCCATTGGTTTGCGAATCTGAAGGAGGGTATGTTACGGAATAAAGTCTCTTTGGACTTTATTTGATGATTATCTTCATTGCTTGTGCATCAAATGTCACAGATTCGTTTCGGAATAGTCTTTCTATATGTCCGCTCGTAATCATCTCATTTGTGGGGAGACTATACAATTGTGGGTTGTCAATCAGCATGATCGTGTCGCAGAGAGACAGGGCAATGTCCAGGTCGTGTGTGGAAAACAGGATACATTTTCCTTCCGTTTGCGCTAGCTTTTTCAGTAGCAGACAGAGTTCGTAGCGATTAGGTAAATCCAGAAAAGCAGTAGGCTCATCAAGAAGAATGATAGGTGTGTCTTGTGCAAGTGCGCGTGCTATCATGATTCGTTGGCATTCTCCGTCGGACATCTTATCCATTGTCTTTTCTGCATAATCGGACATTCCTACCAGGTGCATGGCAGTAACCACTCTTTTCTCATCTTCCGCCTGTAATTGTCCGATCCAGTTGGTATAAGGAGCACGTCCCAATGCGACTACATCTTTACAACGCAGGTTGGCGATGCGTACTTTGTCGGTAGTTACAAAACTAATCTTTCGGGCTAATTTCTCCGGTTTCAGTGAAGCAATGTTTTTCCCATGCAGGATGATTTCTCCGTTTTTAGGTGTTTCCAACCCCATGATGGCACGGAGAAGCGTGCTTTTTCCTGTACCATTCCGTCCGAGCAGTGCGACAAGTTGCCCGCCCGTGATATGGGTGGAAACTTTCTCCAGCAATATACGTTGTTCGTATCCTAATGTCAGATCTTTTAGTTGAATCATTTGAATATACGCAAGTTTTTACCTATTACCCATAAAATAACCGGAACACCCAATAGCGCAGTGATGCAATTCAACGGCAACAGAAACTTCTTGGCTATGATGTCACAAATCAGCATCCCGATCAACCCTGTCAGCATCGTACCCGGCATCAATATCCGGTGATCGGCGTTGTCAAACAGGATCCGTGTGATATGTGGGATAGCCAGCCCGATGAATCCTACCGGACCGCAAAAGGCTGTAACCGTTCCTGTCAGTAACGCTGTAGATATAAAAATAAGCGTTCTTGAGCGCTTGATATTCATTCCCATGGTGCGTGCATAATTTTCACCAAGCAACAACAGATTCAGTGATTTGATACAGGCGATGGATAGCAGCAACCCTATGCATATTACTGGTATCATAATTGTTAATTGCCCTGTCGTGATGTGGCTAAGTGAGCCCAAAGCCCAAAGTGTGAACATTTTCAGTTGTTCTGCAGAACTTAGGTATTGTAATATCTGGATGATAGCTCCCGCCACGTAACCTATCATGACTCCCATAATCAGTACACCTAATATATTTTTTACTTTTCGACTGATGATGGCTACTCCCAGCAGTATGACGGAAGTCCCTATCCACCCCGAACCTACAATACCGACTGATTGCAGAAAGGGAAAATCTGTCCAACCGAGAAGCGGGGCACCTAGTATAAACAATGCCACTCCAAGACCCGCCCCGGAGCTCACTCCCAGCAGGTAAGGATCTGCCAGCGGATTCTGGAAAACTGTCTGCATTTGCAGACCGCTAACCGAAAGCGCTATACCTATCAATGCAGCCACTATGACGCGGATAAAGCGGATGGAGAGAATTATATTGCGGGTGGTTTCGTCACATTCACCCCCGGTGAGTATTGCTCCTATCTTTGATATAGGGATGAAAGTATCTCCTGTTGCCATATCTACTAATAGTAACAGAATGGCAACTATTCCTAATGCGGTGAATAATAGAGCGGTACGTCTGCGGGATTGTTTCATTCCAGGTGTCTGTAATAATAAGGTGAATCGGAAACGAGTTCCGGATGGAAAATATGAATTAGATCACGCAACACCACATCAGGACGAACAACTGCTGATTCCCAATAATCATTGCCTCCTGTCGATGTCAGTCGCAGGTTATTGTTGTAGACTGTCTTTTCCCGGACGGCTTTAGCATCTGCAAATTTAGGATTGACAGCTTTTAATTCATCTAATGTGGTGACCGAACCTACATTGATCCAATAATCTGCCTTTTGTATCAGTTCGTAGGCTGTTTCCAAACCGATAGGAGTTGAACTGTTGGAATTGTTCTCTTTGTAAATGTAGTCTGCACCCGCGTCTGCGATTAACTGTGCCATGTAACTTTGGGTGGAAGGCATTACCCAACTGTCGTTCCATGGAGTGTTGAACATGACGGTAGGGTGTTGGCTGATGGAGTCGGTGAGAGCTTTTAAAGCATGGTAGCGTTTCGGGATTTCCCGGAACACTTCAATCCCTTTCTCCCGGTTGTCAATCAATTCGGAAAGAACAACCATCCACTCGGCTTTTCCCAGTGGAGATTCTTCCAGATATTCTCCCATATATATATAAGGTATGGCTAATTCTTTCAATTTATCTGTAACAGCTGTTTGAGCATCACCAATACCATATAATAGTACGACGTCCGGCTTTAATCCCAGCAACAACTCGTAATTCATTTCCGCTCCCATATCTTTGATTGAATCTTTGTGGGCGAGAATGTAAGGATTAGACACGTAATTGATGCCGGATACTCCGACAATACGTTTGAGTTCTCCCAATGCATCGAGCATGGCGATGTAGGAAGAAGACATACATACGATATTTCTGGCTCCGGCAGGAATGACAGGACTATTAAAACCTGCAGGAGCTTGCTCTCCGTTGCGCGAAATGAAATAGGACATTTTCACGTCCTGTGCTCCTTGCCATGGATTGGAAACTTGAATGAGGGTACTGGCCGCATTGTCTGCCCCCAGGATTTTAAATCCGGAAGCGTATTCGGGAGTATATATATCCTGATTGAATCTCTCCAGAGATGTTTTATTACGTGATATACAGCTTGCCAAAAAGAAGAGGCATAGTAGCGCGATGGTTAAGATTGGAGATTTCACTTTTATACAGATTTTAATTAGAAAAAAGATTAGTGGATGCTCTCGAGTGGCAAAGATAGGACTAATTATTAGTTTGTTTTTATTTTCATTAGAATTTTCTTCTGATTTGTTTCTATTTGATGTATCTTTGCCGCAGAAATTTTGGTGTCATTCGTCCGATGCTACGGAAGAATGGTGAAAAGGGAATCAGGTGTAAATCCTGAACAGACCCGCTGCTGTAAGCTCCGCCAGAAGTTTTCCTACAATACTCAAATCCACTGTCTCGCTTTGGAGAGATGGGAAGGGCGTTAGGAAAATGGAGTAAGTCAGAAGACCTGCCAAAATTGAATTCTTGAAACTTTCCGGGATTAGAGTTTGAAGAGTGCAGTTTTTAATTCAAAATACATCTTTAATTGCTGATGTGAAGTTTCAGAAAGGAGAAATATGCCTTTTTGAATGTTCCATTATACGGGGGAGAAGTACGTATATTGGTTTGAGTATGTAGAAAATTGCATCCTTGCTGTAACCCTATGAAAGTTGGCTCACCCGATAATCATTGGGGGTATGCATAAATCTTAGCCAGTCTAAAGA